>NZ_JAHHPN010000636.1:0-1899 GCF_024606325.1 Endozoicomonas sp. ONNA1 | reverse complement strand
GGATAAAGCCCAATCAAAAGGCTGGTGGTATCGGCTCACGCCACGCTTCCGACACTACAAGGCCTTTGAAGAAGCGGTTTTCTCTCAGGAAAGCAAAACCGTTTCCCTGCTGATATCGGCCCTGCAAAAGCCTGTTTTTCAGCATTATTACCACACCCCTGAAGAACGCATTCACTTGCTTCCTCCGGGTATTTCAAGAGATCGATGCCGACCCGACAATGCTGATGCCATTAGAGCAGAATTCAAAAAAGCTTTTGCCCTCACTGATGAAGACAAGCTGGTTCTAATGGTAGGTTCAGGCTTCAAAACCAAAGGTTTGGACCGAGCCATCAAGGCTATTGCCTCATTACCCGCGCACCAAAAAACAAAGCACGCGATTCTTTGTTATGGGTCAGGACAAACAAAAACCCTTTGAGTCACTGGCCAAACAATTGGGCATTGAGCATCAGCTTCGTTTTTTTGCTGGCCGTGATGATGTCCCTCGATTTCTGCTGGGTGCAGACCTGCTGATTCATCCAGCGTACAACGAGAATACTGGTACCGTTCTGCTCGAAGCACTGGTTGCAGGACTGCCTGTGCTGACCACCGATGTCTGTGGCTATGCACACTATATCCGTGACGCCAAAGCAGGCACCGTACTGCCCAGTCCTTTTAACCAGGGCTCTCTGAATGAGGCTCTCAGCACAATGCTTGAGTCAGAGCATTGGCTGGAATGGCAAAACAACGCCCTTGCTTTTAGCCGCTCTGAGGATCTGTATAGCCTTCCTGAGCAGGCTGCTGATGTTATTATTGAACAGGCTGATCGAAAGTCTGGCAAGAATGCCTGGCCCACTCCCAGCAATCAGTCGTTGAAGTCATATTTATAGGCGTACGAGTCAATGCACCCTAAAAAGATTCATTATTGCTGGTTTGGTGGACCACTTCCTGAACAGGAACGACTTTATATCAAGAATTGGCAGAACGTCTTTCCTGATTATGAAATCATACATTGGAATGAAGACAACATTCCGAGAGGGCACCCATACCTTGAAAGCATGCTTAGTGCTAAAAAGTGGGCGTTTCTGGCTGACTATGTTCGCCTGTATGTTTTATACGAACATGGTGGTATCTATTTCGATACCGATATCGAGGTTAAGCAGAACTTTGAACATGAACTTCAAGATGATGTCTGCTGCCTTTTTGGTTTTGAATCCGATGAAAATCACCATAGGTGCTACATAGGCACTGCTGTGATTGCTGCCAAAAAACAGGCACCTTTTGTCAAAACCCTCATGAATCAGTACGATATAAAGCTAGCTAAGAGGATCCTTAGAAAAGATCATCTGACAGGCCCCAAACTGTTAACGAAATTACTTCAAGAAAAAGGACTCAGGAAGGCTGTTACTCAAAAGATTGAGGGTATCAAGTTACTTCACAGATCCTTTATGTACCCTGATCAGCAAAATACCCATGAGGTTGAGCACTGCTATACCATTCATCATGAAGTCGGCTCCTGGGTACCCACGTCAAGGTCAATGTCCCTGAAAAATAAACTTTTCAAGAAAAAAAGAAAGCTTTCTGAGTGGCTGGATAAGTCATTCAAATCTCACCAATAGTAGTGTCTGGATACTGAAATTCTGGCTTCATGTTTTATCTTAGAGACGATTTTAAAAAAGCCTGGCAAGGCAAGGATCCTCAATCACTGCTGGAAACAATGGATGGAGAGGTCTATAGAGCACTTGAGGCTCGTCGTACCTTTCGATTTGAACTGAACGGTAAAGGCTATTTTGCAAAAGTGCATGGCGGCGTGGGCTGGTTTGAAATTCTCGAGAACTTTTTGCATTTACGCAAACCGGTTCTTGGCGCCAGAAATGAATGGGAAGCCCTGAACAAACTCCATGAGATTGGCATTGATACTAT
>NZ_JAHHPN010000635.1:0-2601 GCF_024606325.1 Endozoicomonas sp. ONNA1 | reverse complement strand
CAATAAACAAATGGGTAAAAAAGCAGTTTTCAAAGCCGGAAAACAATGGAAAAAGCTTATTTTTCAGCCCCGAGACAAAATGTCAGCAGAGTTGAGGGGCGTATTTGAATGTCCTTTAAAATGACCATTAGGCCAGCTGGCGGAAAAATAAGAGTGAACTTACTCTATGGATTAAAGGTCTAATTAATTGACACATATCAATACTGCAGTGGGGCTGATCCATTAGGTTTGCACACTCGATTTGTGCGAATTGCTTATAAAGTGATCACCCGATTGGTGATTTCCGTACCGTGAAAGGGTCTTTCAGACAGATGACACGCTATGGAAGTTGGAATGATCAAACAGCCTGGAGCTGGGGGTTTAGCCTTTCCCTGATTATCACCTGATTATCAGAAAGGGCGCGAACTCTATTATAAATAAAGTAGGTACAGTATGGGTGAAACTCAATCTCTATTCGAACGCATGGCCAGCACGAGCCTGGTGCTGAGGATTCTCATTGGTATTTTGCTGGGTGCAGGCCTGGCGGTCGTTGCTCCCGATACAGCTCTTTCTTTCTCTGTTCTGGGCTCTTTGTTCGTCGGTGCTCTCAAGGCCGTAGCGCCGGTTCTGGTTTTTATGCTGGTGGCTGCCTCTATTGCCAACCAGAAAAAAGGTCAGCATACCAACATGAAACCCGTGATTGGCTTGTACCTGATTGGTACTCTGGCTGCTTCTCTGACGGCTGTTGTCATGAGCTTTGCCTTTCCGGTCACTCTGACTCTGGTCACCAATGAAGCCAGCGCCAATCCTCCACAGGGTGTTGGCGAAGTACTGAACACCCTGCTGTTCAGCATTGTCCAGAACCCTGTTGAAGCCCTGATGAGCGGCAACTTTATCGGTATCCTGGCTTGGGCCGTTGCTCTGGGTCTCGCGCTGCATCGTGCTTCAGATACCACCAAACGTGTGGTTCACGACCTTTCCGATGCGGTATCCAACGTCGTTCGCTTTGTTATCCAGCTGGCACCTTTTGGCATTTTCGGTTTGGTAGCCAACACAGTAGCCAAGACTGGTTTCTCTGCCCTGGCTGAGTACGGCCAGCTGCTGATGGTTTTGATCAGCTGCATGTTGATTATTGCGCTGGTTGTAAACCCACTAATCGTGTTTGCCAAACTGAAGCGCAACCCATACCCGCTGATTTTCCAATGTCTGCGCGAAAGCGGTGTAACCGCATTCTTTACCCGTAGTTCTGCTGCCAACATTCCAGTGAACATGGAACTGTGCAAAAAGCTGGATCTACATGAAGATACCTACTCGGTATCCATACCTTTGGGGGCGACCATCAACATGGCAGGCGCTGCTATCACCATCACTGTGATGACCCTCGCCGCAGTTAACACTCTGGGTATTCAGGTAGACATGCCAACCGCTCTGATTCTAAGTGTGATCGCTGCCATCTCGGCCTGTGGCGCTTCCGGTGTTGCAGGTGGCTCTCTGCTGCTGATTCCACTGGCTTGCAGTCTTTTCGGGATCTCTGCCGATGTGGCCATGCAGGTGGTTGCTGTCGGTTTTATCATCGGCGTTATCCAGGATTCTGCTGAAACCGCTCTAAACAGTTCAACCGACGTTGCGTTCACTGCTGCAGCATGCATCTCTGCTGAAGAAAGCGGTCAGGTCGTTCAGGTGACCCGGGAGGTCAATGCCTGAGACTGAAGTACTATCCAGTCCATAAAAACCGCCAGCTGATCCTGGCGGTTTTTTTTATGATGAAACAATCAGGAAGCTCTGAGATCGAATCGGTCAAGATTCATCACTTTGACCCAGGCGGCAGCAAAATCATGAACAAACTTCTCGCCAGCATCGGATGAACCGTAGACTTCAGCCACAGCACGCAGTTCGGAGTCAGAGCCAAAAATCAGGTCTACACGGGTTGCACTCCACTGACTGGCACCGGTTTGACGATCATGACCTTCAAAAATATCTTCATCCACAGACGTCGGTTTCCACTCAGTATTCATATTCAGCAGATTGATGAAGAAATCATTGGTCAGTGCATCTGTTTTAGAGGTAAAAACCCCATGCTGACTCTGGTCACTGTTGGTATTGAGAACACGCATGCCTCCAATAAGCACCGTCATTTCAGGAATGGTCAGGGTCAACAGCTGAGCCTTGTCGATTAAAAGTGCTTCAACAGGTACATCTGTGGTTTTTTTCTGATAGTTTCTGAAGCCGTCTGTCATGGTCTCCAGTAGCCGAAAGCTCTGAACATCCGTTTGCTGCTGTAAAGCATCCATACGACCAGGGGTGAATACCAGTTCAATATCGTGGCCAGCATTTTTAGCAGACTGTTCAATGGCTGCACAACCGCCCAGAACAATCAGGTCGGCCAGGGAAATCTTTTTATTACCTGATTGAGAGCCATTGAACGCTTGCTGGATATCTTCAAGTTGCTGCAGAACACGTGAGAGTTGTTCTGGTCTATTAACCGCCCAGTTTTTCTGCGGCTCAAGTCGGATTCGAGCGCCATTGGCACCTCCACGCATATCCGAACCTCTGAAGGTTGAGGCAGAAGCCCAGGCGGTTGATACCAGTTCGCGGATGGAGAGGGTCGAATCGAGAATCTGC
>NZ_JAHHPN010000634.1:0-1993 GCF_024606325.1 Endozoicomonas sp. ONNA1 | reverse complement strand
CTTGGGTATTGCAAAGGGCAGCTTCAATCTTTTTTCTTTCTATTCGAGCTTCTTCAAGCTCTTTCTGCATCTTGGTTGAACGAAGTCTGGATACCTTCAGTTGGTCTTCTAATTGTGTGACTAATTTATTAGTTTGAAGGGTTCTGAATGGCTGGTCCGCTGCCTCAAACGCTCTATTTTTTCTATGGAGGGAAATATCGTTTTCTAATGAGTTTTCAACCTGCCGAGCAGCATTCAGTGATTCACCGAGCTGACTGTGAAGCTGGCAGAGATGATGGTAATAAGCCCTTCTTTGCTCATCCATATGTGCCAGTTCAGCCCAGACTCCATAACCATTGGCTGCGTTAATCCTGCGTAAAAAGGTTGGCATGTCCTCGGTACTATCCTCCAGGGATGGATAGGCTAACACCGTCCGACGGTCCAAACATTTAAAATCACTCAAAAGATGGCACGGCGAAGGGGGTTCAGGTAACTTTTCCACAGTGATCCCACTGCGCATCTTGCGTAATGGATCTATAAGAACTCTGCATTGATATAATGAATATTCCGCAACACTGCCGGAATGGCGGCCGGACCTATCATCTTTGACCCGAACACCCGGGTCAGTTACGTTTGCTGGGATTGCTGCGTTTGATGGATTTGCCATTATAATACTCCTTTTGCAACGTTAAAAAATTCACAACTATTTGACTATCAACGACCCCCATCCAATGCAGCTCCAGTCTCTGTCGTCTGTTCATCCATTGAGAGTGCTCTGAGTTTAGTCCTGAGGGTTTCAATCTCTCTTTCCATCGCCGCCCTGTCGGCATCCCATTGTCTGGATTGCTTCTCTTGTTCATCCCAGGCTTCGCCTTTGCTATCGTGATTAGCAGCCAAGCGACTTTGATAGGCTCCTACAAGTTTCTCCAGAGACTCAATCCGTTTGGATTGTTTCTCTTTTTCAGCACAGATTTTTTTTTTGTATTCCAACTCATTATCTGTGTAAAGTTGATACGCTGCTAAGCGTTCGTTCAGAGACTCAACCTCTTTGGATTCTTCAGCTTTTTCTTCCTTGATTTTACTGAGGTCTCGCTGCATCTCTGTTGCACGACAATCAGCTTCCCTCAAAAGCTTCTCTAAATGGATGACTTTTTCATCAACCAGCGCCTTTGCTTGCTGTTCGTCCTGTGCCCGAACCCTTTGCTGCTCGCTATGTTCAAGCTGTCGTGTAAGCTCCTGAATTTTTCTGTCCCGTTCAAGAACTTCCTGATTTTTGTCCTCAAGCATTTTGGTTTTCTGATTGAGATAATTAAACATTACCTGCAATTCTGGCTGATCCTTGTGCTGGTCTAATAGCGCATCCTGATAGAAGAGAATATCGTCATCCAATGCCAGTTCAGTGGTCATAGCAAAAGACACAATTTTATTGCACAGACTAAATTGCTCGCAGAAACGCTGGTAATCCTGCTGAATACGTCCATCCATTTTCTCCAGCTCAGCCCGGATTTCAGCCTCACTGGCCTCGCTAACCTTTCGCGAATGGGTTGACGAGCTCTGCCCGGATGAAGAAACTTCCACCGCCCGGGATTCCAGACGTTCCCCACCCTCCAGAAAAGAGCACTGCGCGGGACGCTCAGGGACCGTTGGCCATGTCATGCCTTTCGTAATCCCGATTAATGTATCTTTAAGAGCGCAGCATCGACGCAATGAATACATCGTAGTGCTGCCCCTATGACGGTTGGGCGTCTCAGATGTCACCTGAACATTAAGGTCAGTTCCTGGTGAAGTGCTTCCTGTACCTAGTGGATTTGCCATAGTAATACTCCATTTACAACATTTTATAATTCAGTAACCATTTGACTGTGACCGAGTATGACTTGTTCCCCTGTAAGAACCTGAATAACGCTTTTGTTAGCTGCTCTGACAAAATTTCTTTAGCAGATAGGGAAATCCGCCACTCCCGCGAATACGCTGTACTGGCCACCACCAATACCAATGACTCCACCATGGAAGG
>NZ_JAHHPN010000633.1:0-6940 GCF_024606325.1 Endozoicomonas sp. ONNA1 | reverse complement strand
CCTCAATTTCTTGCAATCCTCGCTACGGACGCTTAAGTCCGACAGGCTGCTAGGGTGTGTGTAAGTCTATCGTCACATAAGCGGATTAGATTTCAGCGGCGAGGCGAGCCCCCTGATTGATAGCTCGCTTGGCATCCAGTTCTGCAGCCACGTCGGCACCACCGATAAGGTGAACAGGCTTTCCGGTGATGGTGTCGGCCAGCTCTCTGAGTGGTAATTGACCCGCACAGATGACTACGTTATCCACATCCAGAACCTTTGGCTGGCCATCAATGGACACATGAAGACCACTATCGTCTACCTTGTGATATTCGCAGGAGGGCACCATTTTTACGCCACGCTTGAGCATTTCGGTTCGGTGAATCCACCCGGTGGTTTTACCCAGGGTGGCTCCCGGCTTCGTCTTCTTGCGCTGAAGCAGGTAAACCTCCCGTGAACTTTCTTCTCCACGGGAACCGGAAAGAGCGAGACCACCCCGGTTACTGAGGCTCATATCGACCCCCCAATCTTTCATAAATGCTTCAACATCCAGACTGTGTGAAGGCCCTTTCTGGGTAATGAATTCACTCAGATCGAAACCAATTCCGCCGGCACCGATCACTGCTACGGTTTTGCCGACTTCTGCGCCCCTGAAGACATCCAGGTAGGTCAGGACTTTGGGGTGATCCAGTCCCTCAATATCGGGTGTACGCGGTGTGACACCGGTCGCTACGATGACTTCATCAAAATCGCTGTTTTCCAGTTCACTGGCGGAAACCCGGGTGTTTAGTTTCAGGTTGACACCGGTCAGCTCTATCTGGCGCTGGAAGTAACGAAGTGTTTCATAGAACTCTTCCTTGCCCGGCACCTGTTTGGCAATGTTGAACTGACCACCGATTTTGTCAGCGGCTTCAAACAGAGTGACATCATGACCTCTGTAAGCGGCAGTGGTCGCAAAAGACAGGCCGGCGGGACCGGCACCGACCACTGCAAGTTTTTTCGGCTCGTCAGTAGGCAGATAGTTTAATTCGGTCTCATGACAGGCTCTCGGATTAACAAGACAGCTGACCAGTTTCAGTTCAAAAGCATGGTCCAGACAGGCTTGATTACAGGCGATACAGGTGTTGATTTCATCAGCACGGCCCTCTTCAGCTTTGTTAACCCACTCAGGGTCAGCCAGCAGAGGGCGAGCCATGGAAACCATGTCGGCATCGCCTCTGGCCAGAACCGTTTCAGCCACATCTGGCATATTGATACGGTTGGAGGTGATAACAGGAATGCTTAACTCTTTTCTGATCTTTGCGGTGACCCAAGTGAATGCAGCACGGGGGACCATGGTTGCAATGGTGGGAATGCGCGCTTCGTGCCAGCCGATACCTGTATTGATAATGGTCGCTCCCGCCTTTTCGATCTCTTTGCCTAACTCGACAATCTCATCCCAGCTGCTGCCACCTTCAACCAGATCCAGCATGGAAAGACGATAAATAATAATAAAGTCCGTGCCGGTCTTTTCTCTTACGCGACGAATGACTTCAATCGGAAGTCGGATGCGGTTTTCGTATCGGCCACCCCAGTCATCATCCCGGTGATTGGTTTTGGCGACGATAAACTGGTTGATGAAATAACCTTCCGAACCCATGATTTCAACACCGTCGTAGCCGGCTTTCTGAGCGTTCAGGCTGCATTGCACAAAATCTTCAATCTGGCCGTCAATCTCTTCCGGTGTCAGCTCTTTGGGTGGAAAGGGCGCAATCGGTGCTTGCAGGGCACTTGGAGCAATGGCCTTGGGATGGTAGGCATAGCGACCCGTGTGCAGGATCTGCATACAGATCTTGCCGTCTTCCTTGTGCACGGCCTGTGTGACCAGGCTGTGACCGGCAATCTCTTCCTCTGTTGTAATCTGGGCCGCATTGGGCAAGCCGCCGGATTCCCAGTTGGGCGCAATACCGCCCGTCACCATCAGGCCGACGCCACCTTTTGCTCGCTCACCAAAATAAGCAGCCAGTCGCTCGTAGCCACCGGGATGCTCTTCCAGGTTGGTGTGCATGGAACCCATCAATACCCGGTTTTTCAACTGTGTGAAGCCCAGATCCAGTGGTTCCAGCAAGTGAGGGTACAGCTTATGCGGCTCAGGGCTGTTTGTGGAGGTGATCATCGAGAGATCCTCATCATGTTCTTTAAGGGGCATTTGTAATTATGTTATCTGGACAGCGTCAAGATAAGACTGTATGTTGACACTGTCAAGATTGAGTATTCATTTTCTGAAACAGAGCACTGCCATTGAGTAAAAATATGTCAGCCAAAAAGAATTACCATCATGGAGACTTGCGACAAAGCCTCATTAATGAGGCAACCCGGATGATCGCCGGGTCCGGCGTTGAGAAGCTCTCTATGCGTGGGTTGGCTGAAGGTGTTGGGGTCTCGAGAACCGCTGCCTATCACCATTTCAAAGACAAGAATGAACTGTTGTGTGCCATTGCTGAGCAAGGTTTCAATCAATGGTACCAGGCATTGGGGAGCAGGCTGAAAGAGGCTCCGGACGATCTTGAACGTTGGTTTCGTGAGTTTTCCCATGCTTACATCGATTTTGCCCAGAATCATGCCGAGCAATATGACCTGATGTTTGGCCGACCTATCTGGAAGAATGGGCAGCCCACTGATGAACTGAGTAAAATCTCATTTGAAGCTTTCCAACTTTACGCCGACTTTGTCAAAAAATGCCTGACGGGTGATGATTTCAGTCAAGATCAGGATGCCCTGCGGGTAGCCCAGGTCACCTGGGGGAGTTTGCACGGTTTAAGTCGTTTATTAATTGATGGAGTTTATCTCGATAAGGCTTCTATCAACAGCATGTGCGATGTAGCGGCAGGGCTGTTAGTACAGAATATGAGTTCATCATCACGGTTCTGACTCATCAAAGTTGCGCCAGAACCGATGGGCGACACTGATATCATTTCGAGCCATGGCGCGAGCCGTTCCGGTCATTAGTTTCTCTTCAAAAAGATGTTGTACTTTTCGGGTTTGCATCAGTGCCTGATCGTAGGGGAGCTTTCTGACTTCAAGGTTACAGGCCAGTTCTCTGGTTATGCCGTAGGCTCCCATGAGATCCATGGCATCGGCATCAAAGACAATTTTCGCCTCTATGGGGGAACTCCCGGAAATCAGGTGGGGGCGGCAAAGCCTGACAATCTCATGCAGCTGAGATTGAGTGGCGGGATTTAATCCGGTCTGTTTCAGAAGTTTCTCGAGTTGGTCCAGATGGTCATGGTATTGATGGAGCCAGGCACCGGCTTCAACAAGAAAGGCGTTGCCCGATTCGGATTGGTTAATGGTCAGGGCATGTCTTACCACTCGTTCTCCATGTCTCAGATTGTGGTAAGGGTCCTGCTGTTGATAGAAAACGCTGGCTTTTGCTTTTATGAAGTTCAGGCAGTTTTCCATGGCTTTGCTGTTATTGAGTCCGTATCCATTCAGGGAGAACTGTCGGCAGGGTTGGGCAGTACTTTCAGCCTGAACGGCTGACGATAACAGTATTATTGCCATGGTGACTGATGTGGCGTTGATAAGCCAGAGTGTACTCTGCAATGTAATTTCCTGATCAGGTTGGCTGCCGCCTTCCGGGACAGAGTCGGCATTTAGCGGGAAAATGCCAGCGCTCTACGCTCTATCCATCTTACTATCAGTGTCAGTATTCCAGTCAGTGTCAGATAGATCAGACCCGCCAGAGAGAACACTGTGAGAGTATCGTACGTCTGGGCGTTCAGGCGAGCGGCATAGCCCATGAGATCCATTAACGTAATGGTGCTGGCCAGTGAGGTTCCTTTCATTACCAGAATTATTTCATTGCCGTAGGCTGGCAGTGCCCTGCGAATCGCATGGGGCAATATGATGCGGGTCAGAGCCTGCTGACGGGTCATACCCAGCGCCATAGCTGCTTCCCATTCGCCGGCAGAGACTGCATCAATAGACCCCTTGAACAGTTGCGTGGAATAAGCTGCGCTATTCAGGGCCAGAGCCAGCATGGCACAGAACCAGGGTTCGCTGAGCAATGACCATAATGCGGTTTCCTGCAGGATCGGAAACTGGGCAGGGCCATAATAAATCAGAAAAATCTGGACCAGAAGGGGCGTGCCGGTGAAGAGCAGGATTTGCAACCGAACCAGCCAGACCAGAGGTTTAAAGCGCAAAGAAAGGATCAGGGTGAACAGCAAAGCTATCACCAGGCCGGTCAGCAGGCTGGCAAGGGTCAGCTCCAGAGTAGTCTGAAGACCTTTCAATAATTGAGGCAGATATTCGGGCAAGGATTCTAATATCATACGTCCACAGTCCTGATGTGTTGACTGGTTTTCTGCTTCATCTTGTCCAGACAGTGTTGGCTGATTAGGGTGATCACCAGATAGATGGCACCGGCTGTTGCATACCAGGTAAACGGTTCATAAGTCTTGGATGAAAGCAGTTGGGCTTGACGTAACAGGTCAGTCACACCGATGAGAGCAACCAATGCCGTATCTTTCAGCAGCACCAGCCACTGATTACCCAGCCCGGGTAATGCATGACGCCAGGCCTGGGGCAGTACCACCCGATAAAAACACCGGACAGAGCTGATGCCTAAAGCTTTGGCCGCTTCTGACTGCCCCCTCGGAACGGCCATGAAAGCGCCCCGCAGAGTCTGGCTGGCATAGGCGGAAAAGATCAGCGACAGAGCAACAGTACCGGCCGTGAAAGGGCTGATTTCGATAAACTCATCAGTGAGCAGAAAGAGCAGGTGGGTCACACCGAAGTAGATAAAGAAGACCACCAGGATCTCGGGCAGTCCCCTGACCAGAGTGACCCACGAAATGGTCAGGTATCTCAGCAACCGGAAACGGCTCAGTTCACCCAAAGCGAGTAGGCCAGCCAGTATCATACCCAGAACCAGGGAAGAAAGCGCCAGTCCCAGAGTCATCAGAGTTGCATTGAGGAAGAGATCAAGCATGGATACAAAGGTCTGTCAGATGTTAGGGGGCTGCAGCTGGATGGGCCGCAGCCAGGAAGTCGTTGGGGCTCTAGTTAAAGTATTTGTCGTAGATCTTTTGATATGTGCCGTTTTCTTTCAGTTTTTTCAGGGCTGAATCCATTTTTTCCTTCAGATTGTCCTGTTTTCTGACCGCAATTCCGTAGCCGATGCCAAAGTAGTCCGCATCCTTCACCTCTGGGCCTAGTTGAGCATACTGACCTTCGCCTCTTTTTGCTAACCATTCGTTGGCAACCGCAGTATCGGCGAAGACAGCATCAACCCGTCCACTGGTCATATCCAGAAAGGCATTCTGGAACGAGTCGTAAGGACGAACCTTAACACCCTGACTCTCCAGTTTATCGATCAGATACTGCTGATGGGTAGAGCCGTTCTGGACACCTACAGAATGGTTCCTGAGTGCTTCAATAGAGGTTAGTCCTTTGTTTTTATGGGTTACAAAGGCAGCTGAATTCTCATAGTAAGGACCACTGAAGTCGACTTGCCTGAGGCGGTCCGGAGTAATATCCATCCCTGAAATTACTGCGTCAAAGCGGCGGAACTTCAGGCTCGGGATCAGACTGTCAAAGGACTGGTTGCTAAATGTACATTCTGCTTTCAGTTCGTCACAGATGGCTTTGGCCAGATCAATATCAAATCCTTCCAGTTGATTGTCCTTACCCACATACTCAAAAGGAGGGTAAGTAGCTTCTGTAGCAAAGCGAATAGTTTCGGCAGCCTGAGCCTGAACAGATTGAACGCTAATGAGTGCAGTGGCTATTGTCAAAGCACTGGTCGCCAGTATTGAAGCGAACATTTTTTTCATTGTTTGGTACTCCAGAAATCCCAAAAGTATCCGGTGGATCAATGTTCCAGATAGCGGCGGAAAGCCTCTGTCCGGGGGTGAGCAAAGTGGTCGGATGATCCATCTTCAACAATATGGCCATCTTCGAGATAAATCACTTTGCTGGCAATTTTTCGCGCGAATTCGACTTCGTGAGTGACCACTACCTGGGTGATACCGGAATGGCTCAGTTCCCTGATCACTTCTACCACCTGATTGGTGATAGCCGGATCCAGAGCAGCAGTGGGTTCATCGAACAAAAGAACATCAGGTGACAGCATCAGGGAGCGGGCAATAGCCACCCGCTGCTGCTGACCTCCCGACAGAGAAGAAGGCCATGCATCTGCTTTTTCAGACAGGCCGACACGCTCCAACAGTTCTCTGGCTTTAGTCGTGGCTTGTTCCTTGGGCATACCCTGCACAACCGGAGCCTCAATCAGATTGCCAAGCACCGTCATATGTGGCCAGAGATTATATTGCTGAAATACCATGCCTACCTTGCGCCTCAGGGCGCAAGCCTGTTTGTTCAGCTGTCTGCTGTTATGACTGTCGTTGAAATTAAACGCCATATCAGCAATGCTCATGGTGCCCTTGTCGGGTGTTTCCAGCAAGTTCAGCATGCGCAGCAAGGTGCTTTTGCCTGCGCCGCTGGCTCCAAGAAGAACAGTGGTTTCACCACGGGGGATAGTAAAACTGATATTTTTAAGAACCTTTGTGGAGCCGAATGCTTTGCTGAGGCCCTCTACGATTATGCCCATTGCCTTTCATCTGCCATTTTGTGAGAATTCCCGCCTCGGTGAGTATGAGATGCAGCGGAAATTTTTTTGCTCATGACTGCCTGTCAGAGTCCTGCCCCATGCAAGGTGTTTAAGGCGCTTGCACAAAAAAGCCTGTCCCGATTTGCAGTATGGGCAGGCTTCAGGGCTGATGGGGTCCGTTGAGCTTAACCCTTTCTTACCGGGAAAGCATAGGCCGAACAGACGACTGGTTCACAAGAAAGTGGATTCTCTTATATGATCGTGGATAAAATCAAGTAATTATGAATATCTATTCATGATTAACGTTTTTTTACCTAGCAGCCTGTCGGACTTAAGCGTCCGTAGCGAGGATTGCAAGAAATTGAG
>NZ_JAHHPN010000632.1:0-14019 GCF_024606325.1 Endozoicomonas sp. ONNA1 | reverse complement strand
TAAAGCTATCTAATATAATCTCAAGAATGGATAAGAGATTAGTGAAGATAGGTGACCCAACAGGCAAAGCGACTCTTGCAGACCTTATCGGAAAACAAGCCCGTTAAAGCATCTACCGCCAACCTGGCTAAGAACCGGGCAAATCAAACAATCCTCAACTCCAGCTTTCTCCCCATCACCAGAGCGGCATTCGCCAGTGTTTTCAGGTTCAGGCTGGTGCTGTTGGGATCAAGAAGACGATCCAGTTGTGAACGGCTGGTGCCCAGGCGGCGGGCAAAGGTTGATTTGTTGACCTTCTCTGTTTCCAGGTACTCGCTGATTTGCCAGGCCAGGACTCGCTTTATAGCCTCTGCCTGGCATTCGGGCAGCAAGCCCTCTTCTTCCAGGAAGTCGTCGAAACTACTGCCAATATGGGGATTACTCATCACTTGCCTCCTTTTTGTTCCCTTAGCACGTCATCACGGCGTGTTTTTGCGAGCTTAAGATCGTTTGCCGGGGTTTTATCCGACTTTTTGATAAAGCCGTGCAGTAACACCATGTCAGCACCGGCTACTGTGAAGAGCACTCTGGCAATACGGGCATCCGATAGATGGATACGAACCTCCCAAAGCTTCGCATCCATTTTTCTTACCAGTGGCATACCGATAGGCCAGCCAATCTCAACAGTCTTAATGTCTTCACCCACCGTCCGGCGATCATCACGGGACAATGATTTCAGCCACTCCCGGACAGGCTCATTCCCTGAAGACGCAACAAAGAATCGAACGGCTATAATTTTCATTTCTTAATTGTACCAAAATTGGTACGTTTGGCAATTTACACTTTCGTCCTTGAGTCGAAGGGCCGCCTCTGGGTTATCATCGGAGATATAATCAATAATGGTCAAAAGGTCGTTACGAGCAGGGCCCAAGCACTCCAATTTATGCACGTTGTTTTTTCCTTTCGATCAAGGCTTGGGCTTCATCCATAACCTGGTTATGGGATAAAACATCTTCAGAGTTCAAGGCCTGCTTAACCTGCTCCCGGAACCAGGCATCATGCGCTTCAGGGTCACTGGTGAGGCCGACGGGCAGGCCACCTTCTTTGGTTATCCGGGTTTGCAGGATCCGAACCGCATCAGACAGGGTTAAGCCGAAGTTGGCCAGCTTTTCGGTTGCTTCTGTTTTTAATGCGGCATCTACACGGACGTGCAGCATTGATGTATGAGCCATAACAAATATCCTTTTTAAGTAATGTTTATTTCTATTCACTCGGACAATATTGCCACAGTCGTAAACGCTCAAAGTGCTTCATCCCCAACAGGCGGGATGGAATCCCATTCGGTAAATTCTTCCGGCATGGCGGCTGACAGATCGCACTGGGCCAGCAATTCATCCATTGAATAGCGTGGTCGGTTGAATTCACTGATAATAGAATTCTTCCCGGTTTTCATCTTCAATCCTCACTTTGTAATCCCATCTGGACATTCTGATCTTGATCAAATTGACGTCAGGTTAAGGTAGACCAAAATCTGGCAATATTATTGACTTAATCATAATTAATCACTATTTTTCAAAGTTGTTAATATCTGATTAAGAGAGGGATTATCATGGCTCAAACAGACACAAAGGTACTTACTGCCCATGTGCCATTACCTTTGGCCGAAAAAGTGGAACAGCTGGCAAAAAGACTTGAGCGATCAAGGGGATGGATTATCAAACAGGCTCTATCTGCCTGGATTGATCAGGAAGAGGAACGCGACAGGCTAACCCGGGAAGCACTGGCAGATGTAGACGCAAATGCTGTCATTGATCATCAGGCCGTGCAGGAGTGGGCAGAAAGTCTTGGAACTGAAACCCCCTTGCCGGTGCCGCGCTAATGGAAATAAAGTGGACGAGTAAAGCTCTTTCTGACTTGTCGCGGCTGTATGATTTTTTAGCTCTTGTGAATAAGCACGCAGCAGCTAAAACAGTTCAGTCTTTGACATCCAGTCCTGCCAGTCTTATAGAAAATCCAAGGCTTGGTGAAAGACTTGAAGCTTTTGACCCCAGAGAAGTCAGAAAGGTGCTGGTAGGGCCCTATGAAATGCGCTACGAAATCCAAAACTCAAACATTTATATTTTGAGGCTCTGGCATACCCGTGAAGATCGATAGTATTCCACGTCATAGGTACCCGAGAATCCGAGCGGATCAATCTTGTTTGTTGAGCCACAAGGCCCGGCGTTTAAATCATAGCAGTGACTACTTAATATCCACGACCTTCAAATCCTGCTGTTTTTTCAGATCCAGATCGCGGTAGCGAATCCCGGATTTATCAAAGTCTACCGATGCAAAATCAATCTCTCGAATACGGCTGTTAAACATGGTTTTGTAATAGTATTTCAAGTCTTTGGTATCCATGGCTGTCGTCCACTGAGTGGAACCCAGAGTGTCGTCTTTGGGGAGTTCATCTCTGGCCAGTACTGCACCAGAAGGAATATCAAAATTGTTCAGGATGCGCAGTGCTTCCATTGCGGCGGCATAACCGTCTTTGAGTGGGCGTACTGAGTTTCTCAGTGCTGCAGCCCGAACAAATCGGGAAACGGGAGTGTAATCGCCAGGCAGGCCTATCATGCCCGAACCAGCACCGTGAGGGGCTAACTCCAGATCGCCTACTTTAATGCCCGGTTTCGCTTTAGCGGTAAGGCCGACGTAGTTTCTCAGGTTTTGCAGATGCCACGGAAATTCTGGACTGTTGGTCAACACGCCGACGGGGTTGTCATAAATACTTAGCTTGCCGCCATGGGTGTACTCCACCACAATTGATGCCCCTGAGCGATCTGTCATCATGAAATGAATCGGCGGCACGATATTGCCCAAGCCTTTTTCCTTCACGGGGGCAACATCTACTTTTGGAAGATTTTGCTTTACCTCTTTTATCGTAGACTGAGTAGTCAGTACCCAGTTGCTGATGTCTTGAGGGCCGATTGTGTTTGCTGCTTTGGCAGGGTCATAGGGTGGAAACTCGGCGACGCCGGGCAAGTACAGCACTGAAACCGCCAAGCCTCTTACGTTCATTCCATCGATAAGCGACGGTTTGTTCAGGCCATTGATACCAACAACTCCGTATTTGGTTTTCCACCTTAAGCCCGGTTTGCCATCGGGTGTGAGACCTGTAAAGGCAGTGTCTCGTGGTATCACCATAATTTTTGATTCCAGATCGAAGGTTCCCCACTCTTCAGTGCGAGCCTGGATGACCGCATGGTCCTCTGAAACCAGCGTAATGGCTGTACAGGCCAGAGCGATTGGAGTCTGAACAACGGTGATAAGAAGGATTGCGCTTAGAATAAAGGTTGTAACGACCGGTACTTTTAACGAAGGAATGTTCATGAAAAGTGCTCTTTGTGACGAGTCAGGCGCGAGGAAAGTATAGTCTCTTATTATGAGTTGGCCACGGCTAATCAGTTAAGGGTATGCCAGCAGGTGAGGGTAAATAGCAAGAATTGATGAACGGTTGATCGGTGACGATTGTTAATTGGCAGGGGCTGCCCATGACCTAACTATTAATCAGGCAACCAACCTTCCTCCATGATTTGCTCATAACTCCATGGGCATTCAGGCGGGAAATCATTCGTTTTGCACTGCATATCGTTGGCGGCTAACTTCCTGGCATGTTTATAAGCCTTTAAAAAAATCTCATCCAGCTTATTGCTTAGCCCCGGGTTTTCTTCCAACTCCTGTTGAATGGCAATTCGTTGCTTGCCGATACTGATCGCCCAACTCCGATACCACTGATCCATGCCATGAAGATCATACTTTTTCGATTGCATTTGCCATTTAAGCGCATGGAGAAACAACTGCTCAAGAGAACTCTTTAAAGTCCGGTAACGAGCCTTGCCCATGTCTTCAACTTCTTCAAGCAGATTGTCGATGTCCAACTCGCTGAAACGGCCTTGTCTGATCAACTCGGCTTGTTGGTACGACCAGCTATAGAAATCAGTTTCGTACAAATCGCTCATTGAGGGTCTCCTCTGGTCAATGGTCAGTATACACAATCATCTCTTACCCGACCGCTACCTCTTGGCGATTATAAAACAAGCAATCATGCACCAAAAAAACACCTGTGGGGAAAGGAGGGACAAGTTGGCCTGCTTCAAGCTCAGCAGCAAAGTGGCGATATAAAAATCTACTATCTGAGCATGGTTAATGACATGAAAACTGGCGGCCCCAATCTTCCTGTAAATGGCCCAAGGGGCAGGCAGGATACACATCAAAATCCATCGATACCCTCCGGTAATACCCAACCCTCGAAGGTCAATATGGGCCCCCGGGACGTGTCTGTTCACAAAACGACCGGTGCTGCATTGGAAGGTTTGGAAGTTAAAGCAGGCCAGCACTCCCCTTATGTACCTATCCACAAACGGGATGTTGTCATTGAGAAAGTGAAGGGCAGCTTCTGGAACGCCCTCCTGCGAACCTTTTCCACTGCAGCGATGGGGTTCATCCGACTCGGAATGGGCGTCCTTGGCAACAAGGCCAACGACCAGTTAGATAGCAATAAAAAGTTTGCTGGGGAAAACAGAAAGAAACTGCAGACCTTTATGGCTGAGATGAAATCCATTCAGGTTAAACAGAATAAATTAAGACAAAAGCTTCCCCACCTGAAACCTGACGAGCAGCATCAATTTGCAGAACTCCAAAAAAGGTTTTTTGAATTAAGAGCTGAACTGAGCAGGCTGGAGCTAAACTTTCAGGGGATCAATCAGACAGAGCCTCTCCTGGAAGCCTGGAATAAGAAGATCAAGAAAGAGATGCAAGACTTCCTGGCGTTGATCAAAGAGCAAATGGGTCCCGGACTTAAACTGATACATGGGCTTCAACACGTTTTTAAAAAGTCCGAAAAAGGGCCGTCTGCTGGCAAGGTTTATCACCTCAATCTGGGAGATATGTCGACCAAACTATCGACCGGTGCTGAGCTGAAGGTGCAAAACGTTGGTGTGTTTATAGAGCAGTGTTCTTTGTCACCCACGGGTGAGCTGACACTGGATATTGCCGATATCAGGGCAGATGTATCGTCAATGGGTGCCAGTGGCGAGGTCGAGCCAATGACTTTATCCGGAGGCATCCGTATCAAAATGAAGCCTCCGGCCAGTGACTACTTGCACCAAGCGTTGACCGGCAATATTGTGAAAGCTCCCATGCATCTTTATGGATTGCACAAAGCGCTGAAGCCTGTTTTTGATGGCATGTTCACAAACCCGCCTAAATCCAGGTTCAGTGATGTGGCTGAAGTGTCTGTTAAAAGCCTTCAGTTAGAGAAAAAAGATGGACAAACTATGGCGCTGCAAGACGCTCCGTTTGCTCACTCGCTGATTGATTTGGTGATCCCGCTAATGTCGGGAAGCTCCAAGCCTCCTCTTGCTGCATTGGAAGCTGAGAAGCAATGGAAGCATAAAGGATTGGAAGTGGTATGCGAAAATCTGGCCAAAGAAGAAAAAGAGCGAAATGACGATCTTGGTCAACTCCGGGAAGATATGAAACGCATGCCTGAGGGCGAAGCAAAAGACCGGTGTCAACAAATGGATCATCAAGCGGCCAGCGAGCTGGAAATGGTAGCGAAAGAGAAAGCAGTCAAAAGCCGCGAGTTAATGTTTAGCAAACAGGCAAGAGACGTTCAGCAAAAACGATTAAAAGATATTGAGTCGTACGTTGAGATGAACCGGGTGCTGATCGATCTGGTCTATGGGCTGGCGGCTGTGGCCAATGCCAACCCGGCAGGCTTACAAAAGCATTTTGATATTCCGGAAATGAATATTCCTGTATCAAATACCTGCTCTGTTGACTTGAATCAGCTCAAGATCAATGTATCTGATTTTTCTTTCAGTGAACGCGGTGTCGTGGAGCTGAGTATTCCGGAGATGGCCAGCGATATCACCGTTCAGAACGAAGCGACGGGAGAGAAAAGGTCGGTACCGGTCATCGCCAGAGGCGCAGCTATCAAAATTCGCCCACCCTATGGACCCCTGGTTAAGGAACTGTTGCAGCTGAAGTTTCCAGTGGACTCCAACACACTGGAAAAAGTCGTTATGCCGATTTATAGGGAGACGGCCAAAAAGAAGCACTCGGGGGGGGCTCAAATCTCTGATTATTTGGAGATTGATCTGGGTACGGTTTCCTGCCTGACCCGGCAGGGGGAGGTGAACTTCTCAGCGGAGAAAGATAGCCAGTACCAGCAGCGCAGCGAGGAGTTTGTAAAGAAAACCGGAGACCTGCTTTCGAATGATGTTGATGCAGTGGAGATGGCGTCAGCACTGGCGTCGGCAGGTTTAACTCAGGAGTCTCAGCAGAAAGTCTGGAAACTCTGTGAAGAGGGCGTTTTTGCTGATCCCGTTGTTTTTGCGCCAGAAAAACTGCAGCACCTGGTATTGCCGCTCTCTCAGAACGAATCGCAACAAGAGCCGCAGCAAGAGAGGGTGGATGAACCTGTTCAGGACGAAGCTGGTGAAGGTTATAACAGCTCCACCTCTCTGGATTCATTGGAAGATGAACCGTCAGTATCACGGAGTTCATCGCTGCCGGAGGTAGAGGTACCCCTGAACAGGGAAGTGACTTCCCCTTTTTCAAAACCAAAATCACCAGAGAACTCAACCCCGAATGCTGAGGTCTCAAAACCTGATCCTGTCGTAACAACTTCAATGGATAGTACGTTTTCAATAGATAGTACGCTTTCAATAGATAGTGTGCCCACAGATGACACGCTTTCAATAGATAGTGTGCCGACAAATCCGGAACCTCCGCAGAATGTAATGGCACGATCTTCTGTTTTTGAGCCTGAACGGCTTCAGTCAACAACAGTTAACGCTCGAATAACCGACGCAGTCACACCACCTTCATCATCGTTACCTGAAAAGGTCGAAGCATCCAAAGTCGAAGCATCCAAAGTCGAAACACCCAAAGCCGAAGAAGCACCGGTCAGGAAGCCTTTATCCCAGGCCGTTGTCCAGCCTGCCACAGAAAAGTCACCAGAGGCATTAAAGTTCAATGACTTGAAAGACTGCGTAGGGGTAATTAATCCACAGTTCCGGACAAAAGATGGAAAAAGGATGGCTGATTTCGAAATGCGAATTGCTCCACAGAGCTTGATGAAAAAACTGTCCTTGTGGATGAGCTTCTTCCTCGGTAAGAAAGAGATGACCGTACAGGTGGTTCTGCCCATTGTCGGAAAAGGTTCGAGGCTGCAACTTCAGTCACCTTCTGTTCAATTGAAAAAGCAGGATTCTTACAACCCAGCCGTCTGGTTAGCGACTTTTGTGTTCAATCGCAGGCTCAGGAAGATGCAATACCAGTTGGAGCTGGACCAGGTTGAGCAGCAGAAGCGTCTAAGTCTCACTCAAAAGTCTCTGGACAGCCCGGCCTGAGGCCGGGAGTCTGTTTTCAACACACCCTCAACGGACATTCAGTGCTTCATCCCGGTAGCGCAAAAAGGGTTCCAGAAAAAATTCCAGCAGTCGGCGTCTACCGGTTTTTACCTCGGCAGAGACCATCATATCCACATGCAAAGGTTCATTCTGACCGTTAACATTGACAAATTGCTGGTTCAATCGGATGTATACCGGGTACATTAATCCCTGCTCGCCCAGGTTCCGTGCATCTTTGGAAACCAGCTCAACTACGCCTTGCAGATAGCCAAAAAATGTATATGGAAAAGTTTCTATTTTGATATCGGTCACCATCCCCACCTTCACAAAACCGATATCCTTGTTTTCCACCATGACTTCCGCCTGTAGCTGGGCATTGTCCGGAACCAACGACATCAAAGTGACCGCCGGCTGGATCACCGAGCCGTCACCCAGCACCGATAATTGTTGTATCGTGCCGTCTTCCGGTGCCCGGATATAACAATTCTGGTTGTGTTCCCTGGCTTTAATAATGCTGATCTCTAGTTCAGTAATCTTGTCACTGAACTCATTGAGTTTTTCCATGCGTTCATGCCGAAATGCTTTTTGTCTACTTTCTTTTTCGCTAACAAGCGCTGCCAACTCTGCCTTTGCTTCATTCTGGTGACTCTGTTGGACTTGCAGCTGCTGGCTGGTATCCAGCTGTTTTTCCCTGACGGCCAGCCACTCCAGTCGTGAAACAAGACCTTTGTCCAATAATTGCCGAGTCGCTTTTTCATTTTCCAGATGCAGGGGGTTAAGCATTTGCAGTCGATCAATTTCGGCCTGAATCGCCATGATTTTTGCCCGGCGCTGACTGATTTGCTGCACTATGGATTGATTGCTGCTCTGATAATGCTGGTAGTCATAATCCAGTAACTGTTGCTGGCGAAACCACTGGTCAGGGCTTGGCTTTCCCGAGAGTGGTAGCTTAGCCTGGGTAATCCACTGCTGCAGGTTGGGAGGCGGAGCCAAAGGCGTTTCCGTTGCCGATTCAAGCAACAATTGCAATCGCCCGACATTGAGTAGGTTGTGCAGCAACATGGCTTCAATCTGGCGAATATCAGCTTCTGGTTCAGTGGGGTTTAGCTTGATCAGTAATTGGTTTTTATCAACATGCTCACCTTCTGTGACATAAAGGGTATCCACCCGGCCAGCAATCAGTGATTGTATTTCCTTGACCTTGCCCACTGGTATTATTCTGCCATTGGCAGTGACTTCGGTGTCAATAAAGCTGAACCAGCTCCAGAGCAAAACAAAAGTCAGCAGGGCACAAATTAGCAACATCAGGACATGAGCAAACGGTGACGGTGGTGATTCGAGAATTTCAACCGCTGCCGGCAGAAACTCCAGTTCATCTTTTTTGCGCCTGACCTGAGGATGCTTTTTCTCATGGTGCAGGCTGTCCTTGATCAGCGTGAATATGCGTCCCAATGGTTTAAACACGTTCTGCTACACCGATTTGTGAAGACCACAGCTGAGCATAGCGGCCACGCTGTTGAACCAGCTCGTTATGGCTGCCATCTTCTTCAATAACCCCTTTTTCGATCACCACAATCCGATCGCAATGACGGATAGTTGAGAGTCGATGGGCGATGATGATGACGGTGCGGCCTTTGCAGATAGCCCGCATGTTGTCCTGAATAATTTTTTCTGACTCATAATCCAGAGCTGATGTTGCTTCATCAAAAATCAGGATATTGGGCTGGGTGGCCAGTGCTCTGGCTATCGCCAGGCGCTGAAGCTGTCCGCCTGATAGCCCTATGCCGCGCTCACCCAGCTCAGAATTGTAGCCATGGGGCATTTCGATAATGAAATCATGGGCTCCGGCCAGTTGGGCTGCAGCGATGACTGATTCCATATCCAGGGTTGGATTCGCAAGAGCAATATTGTCCCGAATGGTGCCATTAAACAGCACGCTGTCCTGGAGGACGACACCGATCTGGCGTCGGATCCAGGCTGGGTTTAATAGTGAAAGGTTGGCACCATCAATATAAACCTTGCCACTTTCTGGTATAAAGAGCCGCTGGATCAGCTTGGTCAGCGTTGACTTGCCAGAGCCTGAACGGCCGGCAATGCCGATCACTTGTCCTGCAGGAATGTTCAGGTCTATGCGGTTCAGTACTGCGGGGCTCGAAGGGCTGTAGCGAAAAACAACATTTTCAAGCCTGATGGCTCCTTTCATTGCCGGTGGTGAAGATTGGCTTAAATGACTTTGGGGCTCGGTGGGGGCGTTGATGATGTCACCGAGACGGGCGATAGCAATGCGAAATTGCTGAAAGTCTTGCCAGAGTTGGGCAAGCCTCAGGATGGGGGCAGAAATCTGCCCTGAAATCATATTGAAGGCGATCAATTCGCCTACCGTCATATGCCCATGAATGACCTCCAGAGATCCTTGCCACATCAACAGGGCGATGAACAGTTTGTTCACCAGCTGTACCGACTGACTGCCGTACATGCCCGTCACCACGGAACGGAAAGAGGCCTGGGCAAAACCGGCCAGCTGATGTTCCCAGCGCTGGCGCATCTGGGGTTCGATGGCCATGGATTTAAGGGTCTCTACCCCGGTCAGGGTTTCGGTCAGAAATGCCTGGTTAATGGCACTGCGGTGAAACAATTCTTCGGTTCTCTGGCGCAGGCGGGGAGTGATCAAAATAGAAATGATAATGTAGAATGGAATCGAGCTGACCACGATCCAGGCCAGCCGACTGGAATAGAAGAACATGACAGCTATAAACAACAAGCTGAAAAACAGATCAATGACCAGAGTGAGAGCACTGCTGG
This sequence comes from Endozoicomonas sp. ONNA1, assembly GCF_024606325.1. NCBI lineage: Bacteria > Pseudomonadati > Pseudomonadota > Gammaproteobacteria > Oceanospirillales > Endozoicomonadaceae > Endozoicomonas > Endozoicomonas sp. ONNA1. The sequence goes on along the minus strand of NZ_JAHHPN010000632.1, from coordinate 3,841 downwards.
TCAGGAAATTACGCACATTTTCCAGCTCACGCACACGAGCCACAACCTGACCCACGGGTCGATTCTGGAAGAAAGCAACAGGAAGTTTCAGCAGGTGCCGGAATAACCAGGTACCTAATTCAACATCAACCCGGTTGGTGGTATGTGAAAAAACATAGGTTCTCAAGCCACCCAACATAACCTCAAACAGGGAAATGGCCAGCAGCGCGATAACCAGTACATTCAGAGTCATTTCCGCCCGGTGAACCAGCACTTTGTCCATCACCACCTGAAAAACAAGTGGCGTCAGCAGGGCAAATAGCTGTAAGAAAAACGAAGCAATCAATATGTCTCTGAACAGTTTTCGAAACTTGACAATAGCCGGTATAAACCAGTTGATATCGAAGTGCTGATTTTTGCCTGGCAGAATGCTTCGATCAGTCATTAAAATGGCCTGGCCACGCCAGTGACTCCAGAGGTCATCCAAAGAAATTGACTCTGGTCTCATTCCCTCCCGTTGAATCAATGCTTTGCCATCGCTGATGGCGGCTATAATGAAAAAATGCTCGTTTTTGTCTATGGCAATAAACGGACAGTGTATTTTAGCTAATCGCTGTCGCCTGATTCTAACTTGTCTGGCTCTCAGTTTCAGTTGTCTGGCGGCTCTGAGCATAGTCAGTGGGGTCAGGTCTTCTCCCTCTGGGCAGAACTCATGTTTGATGACACTCATGTCAATGGTTTTCTTCAGGTATTGCGTCATCAATAAAAAGCAAAACAAGCCACTCCCGGCAGATGGCTCGGTATCAGCATCTGTAGTGCCCATTGGCAATATCCTTGTTCTTGGTTCTGTTGCAAAAAAACGCTTCAACCTGAAGGTGCAGTTCGCTAATCCGTTACAGCTGTTTAGTTGAGTCTTGCATTGTAGACTTTCCCGGCGGTCCCGTTACAAATTTTTTGCATACCATAAAAACTGGTCTTTCAGGCACAGTGAGAAGTTTTTTAGAAGTTTTTTTGTAAGCAGACCCTTGATTAAGCATGCTACCTTATATGGTCAGCTATTTTAGTTTAGTCGTGGGAGGTTCTCACTTTCGCGGAAATGACTGGAACGGTAAATTCTGCCTTACCGCCCGGGAAGTAATATTGATCATGAATACTGATATTTTACGTAAAGTTTCTGCCTGTTTTGAGGCTCTCGGGGGCTGTACTTGCTTTACCGTTATTTTTCTATTTTTTGGGATGCCTTCTTTCGGACTTGGACTGACATTGATTGACAATGTGTTGATGCACGAAACCTATCAGGTTGCAAATAAGACCCAATGGTTTGGTGCTCCTGCGGGCGTTGCATTATTTGCCCAAAAACACAATGTAACTGCGAATATGACAGTGGTTGTTTTAAACGACAGAGGGCTCTGTCTTGCATTCCATTGTTCAGAGGGTTCTGACCAGTGTGTTGTGCAAACGACGATCCAGATATCACCCAACTCAAGACAACACCGAAGCCTGGTTAAAAGAGAAAACTGCTTCTACGTGGCCAGTGATTCGGATAAAGAGGGAGGAAGTATTGGCAGCTTCATTTGGGAACAGGGGCAGCTGACCACAGGCCCTTTGGTGGCGTTTGCTGGTGTCTCGTCGCTTGGGGTGAGCCCTGATGGTAAATGGCTGGCGGCTTGCTCTCTACTCATGGGTGAGTTGCGGGTTTATCAGCAGGAAAAAAACTGTCAAACGGGATCATTCCAACGCTTTGGTGGACAAAGTCACTATCTTTTTCGCCAGGGCTGCTCCTCTGCCAGTTTCAGTAAAGACAGCAAGCAATTGTGTGTCAGTTGGACGTTTGACAACCAAATAGCCTGCTTTGAGCAATCGGCTGGAGATTGGCGGCCTGTAACGGTACTGACACCGGCTATTGATGAGGTGGTTATTGATCAACCCGTTGGGGCTACCTTCGCAGATGCACACTTGTTGGTTATCCATAGAGGTGGAGAGTTAGTTTTATGCCCTCCCAAGATGGTTAATCAAACCACTGGCACGGGTCCTGCTCACTATTCCTACCAAGCTCTTGGTTGTCGGTTGTATTCCCATCAATGTCAAACCGCTACCGGGCAGCAGGCCATGACCCAACAGGTTTGTTCATTCAATCCGTGTGAGAATGCCATGTTTCCACCGAATGGGGAGGGAGTGGAGGATACCATCGAGTCAAGCTGGCCAGACCTGGGAAAACTGGATGAAATCCGACAGTACTACAGCAATACCTTTTTGATTGCTGGCGAGCGGGGCTTGCACGTTGTTCAGTTTGACAATGGTAGCATCTGTTATCAAACAACTCTGGCCAGCCCCCATGGAAGTGCGGATTGGCCGGGAAACCGAATTACGTTTGACTTCAGTGGTGACCAGCTAGTGGTCGGTAGTCGCTTTAATCATTCCGTCCATCTCCTGAAGATTCATCAAGCGGGTGGTCGGCCCCTTGGTTCGTTTTCACCATTGCGGGTTGCTTCGATGATGTCGCTAGTGACCACGTTGTTTAACGCTGTTGCTATTTTGCGATGCTGGTGACTCACTTTTTGTTTGCAAAATGATGATGGCCTGTTATCCGTTTTTGAAGGGGGTCGGAATACCCCTGTATGTCGGACCCTCAGGTTTTTCTACGCCTTAAATTACCGAAAAATTACAACAAATGGAGATACAACGTGATTGACAGTAACCTTTGGCGCTGCCCTGGTGGCACTCATCCACGACGATCAGGTCAAAGAAGTCGGGCGAGAATTGCCTGAAGATGTAATGCTCTTCTTTCTTGCCCGTCACCGCCTGGTAAAGCACCCGGCAAAGGCATCTGTGCTTTGGTAATTCATTTTGATTCCCTTCTGTTAATTGCCTACATTGGTAGGCCAATGGAGGTATTTTATGGAAAACTTGTACGACACTGATTTCTACACATGGTCCTACCAACAAGCTGAGCTTATCAGGCAAGGCCGTTTTGATGAACTGGACATTGACAACCTGGTTGAGGAAGTTGAGGACATGGGTAGAGCCCGTTACCGTTCTGTAGATAGCCGTTTGTCTCAATTACTCATGCACGCTCTTAAATGGCAGATGCAGGTTGGAAAAAATGATCTGCATGAGATGGATCGTTGGTTCCGAAGTTGGTCAACCAGTATTGCCAAGCAGCGGGACGCCATAGAGAAAGAGCTTCAGGAAAATCCTGCTCTCAATAGCAAATTGACTGAGATTTTTCCGAAGGCTTATGATTATGCCCGAAAGCTGGCCGCCAGAGAGATGCAGTGCAAACCCGACGCTTTCCCGACTGAATGCCCATGGACCTACGAACAAGTCATGACAGAAGACTGGCTGCCGGAGGCGGACCATGACTGATTTATACAAATTCTGTTTCGACTTCCATAGTCGCCAGATGGTCTGGAAGGCGGTGTAGGTTTTGCCGGTACCAGAGGCCATGACCAGCAGGATACGATCCTGGCCCTTGGCGATGGCCTCAATGGTCCGTTTGATGGCGTTGGCCTGATAGTAGCGCGGACGTTTGCCGTCCTTGTTGATATAGAAGGGGCGCTGATGCTTTTACGAACGGAGTATCAAGATGGTCGGCGTATTCCAGTGCCTGTTGCCGACCTGCTCCCACACTGTGGTTATTATCTTTGGCTTCAATGATGGCGATTGGCAGGCCGTCCCGTTAGAAGAGCAGTTAGTCAGCCCGCCTTTCTCCCCTCCCCCGGCTGTGGAGTGTGCCTTTGACGGTTATACGACCAACGGCAAAGGTAACTTCTTCGCGAATTTGCGTGTGTATGTTCCAGCCGGATTTCTCTAGCAGCCTGTCGGACTTAAGCGTCCGTAGCGAGGATTGCAAGAAATTGAG
>NZ_JAHHPN010000631.1:0-1650 GCF_024606325.1 Endozoicomonas sp. ONNA1 | reverse complement strand
GCAGGCAGGGAGAGGAACCTGGCCCGAAGATGACGACCATATCTATGCAAGGTTGACTAGTGCAAGACGCAGCAATAATCCGGCCATTGCTGAGCAGGCAAAGGCACTTAGGCCATTGGTTAATTTGTGCTCGGTGCAGCACCTGGTGTCACAAGTGCAGGCAGGGAGAGGAACCTGGCCCGAAGATGACAACTATATCTATGCAAGGTTGCTTAGTGCAGACATCAGCAATGATCCAGCCATTACTGACCAGGCAAAGGCACTTAGGCCATTGGTAAATTTGTACTCGGTGCAGCATCTGGTATTACAAGTGCAGGTAGGGAGAGAAGCCTGGCCTGAAGATGACAACTATATTTATGCAAGGTTGTTTAGTCTAGAAAGACGCAATGATCCAGCCATTACTGAGCAGTTAAAGTCACTTAGGGCATTGGTTGATTTGTACTCGGTGCAGCAACTGGTGTCACGAGTGAAGGCAGGAAGAGAAACCTGGCCTGAAGTTGACGACCATATCTATGGAAGGTTGTTGGGTGCAAAACGCAGCAATGATCCTGCCATTACTGAACAGGCAGAGGCACTTAGGCCATTGGTTAATTTGTACTCTTTGCAGCATCTGGTGTCACAAATGCAGGCAGGGAGAGGAACCTGGCCTGAAAGTGACAACCATATTTATGCAAGGTTGAGGAGTGCAAAACATAGCAATGATCCGGCCATTGCTGGGCAGGCAAAGGCACTTAGGCGATTGATTAATTTTTACTCTGTGCAGCATCTGGTGTCACAAATGCTGGATGGGAGAGGAACCTGGCCTGAAGATGACAGCCATATCTATGCAAGGTTGAGTAGTGCAGAACGAAGCAATGATCCGGCCATTGTTGAGCAGGCACAGGCACTTAGGCCATCGGTTAATTTGTACTCTGTGCAGCATCTGGTGACACAAGTGCTGGCAAGGAGAGCAACATGGCCTGAAGATGACAGCCATATCTATGTAAGGTTGAGGAGTGCAGAACGAAGCAATGATCCGGCCATTGTTGAGCAGGCAAAGGCACTTGGGCCATTGGTTCATTTGTACTCTGTGCAAAATCCGGTCTCACAAGTGCAGGCAGGGAGAGGAACCCGGCCCTAAGATGGGAACTATATCTGTGCAAGATTGAGTAGTGCAAAACATAGCAATCATCCGGTCATTGCTGAGCAGGCAAAGGCACTTGGGTCGTTGGTTGATAAATATACTAGTAAGTCGCGAGCCAAATGATGGCTTTGTCACCCGGGGTTTCACATCAACAATTCTCTGCTCAATATTCGTCATTACAACCCGAATCAGACGATTGAGGTGAACCACGTCGGGTCCGGGTAATCACCTTGCTCTAGCTCCGTGATCGTCACTGACTTCATCGCTTTTCTCAAACCGGGTTTTACGACAGTCATCAGGTATAAAACATCGGCGTCTCAGTGGCATGCCAGCACGTTTGCCATGGATGAAGGAATCTATGAATCACCATGTTTTGGTTCTGTGCGCATTATCCTCTCGTCTACCATCACTGCTCCTATCCGTAGAAAACAGAGGATAGAACCATTAAAAGTCTACTCTTGCAGGTATTGGTCTTTGTGCCTTTCGTTTGCCCGGTTGAGTCGCAGACTTACCGTTTTATCGTCGAG
>NZ_JAHHPN010000630.1:0-26282 GCF_024606325.1 Endozoicomonas sp. ONNA1 | reverse complement strand
CCCCGACATAGTTCGAGACCTGAAATGCGAGTGATCATCAACAAAAAAAGATAGGATTACAGATTCTGCTCTTTTTCCTCTTTCTACCCGACACACTCGCTATGGCAGATAAGAACAAGATCTCCATCTCAACAGGACTGTTTCCAACAAACTATCCTCCTCTTTTCCGGATCGATAATAAAAAAGGCATTGTCCAGAAAACCCTTGAAGCCATTAGCCAAAGGAGTGCCTATGACTTCAAGGAAGAATACTACCCTTTCAACCGGCTTATTTACATGGTAGGAAATGGCAGTCTGGATCTGGAAGCCCCGAGCTACCCTCAATGGCGAGACAGAGTGTCCGGGAAAGTTTCCTCTTGCGAGCACGGAGAAGTCATTGTCCAGTTAAGTGAAAGTAATTCGGGGTGGTGCAAAACGGTACGTATAAAACTTTTGAACCTTACTTTCAATCGGGAGAAGTGATTCGTAAGAATACCAGAGATAAAATGCATGTTTTGAAGCTTCTGGAGAAAGGTCGTAATGACGCAGCACTGATAGACGAACTGGTTGCTCGCCACCTCATTAAAACCCGGTTTGCGGGGATTATTTGTGACAGAAAAAACATTCGACTGTGTTCCTGTAATGTTCATGTTCAGTAAGTCTGCCGAAAAACATGAAAGAAAGATCAACGCCATCTTTCAAAAATTAAAGTCGGAAGGTGTCACTGGCCAGATATTGAAAGAGTATTAATAAACGCCAAGGTACTATCTTATCATTTTTTTAGTAGTTGGAGAAATAATCTTCCATATTATTATATTGCTTAATCGATCTATTAATTCTTAACATGCTCAGAAGCTCACCTGGCTTACCATTAACGCCTACCAAAGCCAGCTTCCTGTTTTCAATTTTTAAACGCTTATAAAGAAAGAGCAATGCACCTACACCAGAAGGATCAAGCTTTTTAACGGAAATCATGTCCACAAGAACATCTCCAGCACAATCTTTGATCAAATAGTCAAAATAAGGTCTTAAATCATTAACAGTTTCAGCATTAAATTGATCTTTCAATGAGATGACATCACATGACTGAGTTTGCCAAATTTCGTAATTCATTACTTCCTACCCCTTAACATTACTCCCAGATTTGAAAAGAAAAAAATCAGAGATCATTTCAAACACTTATTATCAGACTAGACAGGTGATAGCTTAAAAGATGAATGCTTCTATATTCTTTGGCGATAAAAAAACCAAATAAAGATAACACATACTAATCAAAAAGGCTTTTTGCCAACTTATCATCACTTTTATTTAAAAAAAATAAATAAAAAACCTTTCGACAATTATTTTATCTAATAAAAAAAACAATTAAAATCGTATTTAAAGATTACAATTTCGTATTAGTAAGTTGTTCTTAACTTCCTATAGTTAATCTCACAAGGAAATGAAAAGCTCTGTATCCAACATCTGATTGCTTACTAGCTTTTTTGAGTAGTTGCTTTCTACTTTTTAATCAATAGCCAACCACATTGAGTCCGTCGTTGTTAAACGTTTTATGGATGGCATAGAAAGAAGTCACAGAATATGGAAACCAGCACAGGCATTGATGCTGAGCAACGTTTATCTGCCAAATTGCTTAAAGCTGTTCTAATGTCAGCCTGTTTATTGGGTATTGCTATCAGCTGTGTTCAAATTTTCTTTGATGCCCGCCAGTCAAGCAACATCATTGATTCAGAAGCCTTGCAAATGCTGTCCATGATCAGGGAACCTTCCATTCAGGCTGCCAGTAGACTGGAGCCCACAATGGCCCGGGAGATTCTTTCCGGGTTAATGGAGCACCAGTCAGTCCACATTGCTGCCATCAAAATACCTGATAAACCTGAGCTTGCTGTGGTAAAGCGTGGCCTTTCCAACTCAGGGTATCGCCAGCTCTCGGACTACATATTTGAACCTATTCGAATTTATCGTATTCCTCTACAAAGGGAAATACCCTCTCATCAAAGCTACGGCGAACTCCTCCTGGCCATTGATACGGCTTACCACGGTCAGGAGTTCATCCAGCGCTCACTGATTGTCATGGTCAGCGGTATTTTCAGGGCCATTGCGATGGCATTGCTGCTCTACCTGATCTATACATTTATTCTTACCAAACCTCTGAATCGTTTGATCGTAAGCCTGTCACAGATTAACCCGGACGCTCCCGGCTCTCATAAATTACCTATGCCTAAAGGTCATCAAAACAATGAGCTGGGTCTCTGGGTCAGAACAGCGAATCAGCTACTGGAATCAATAGATCGAAACCTGAACCTGAGGCAGAAAGCCGAGGCTCAGATCATGAGACTGTCTCAGTACGACTATTTAACCCGTCTGCCAAACCGAAAAACCTTGCAGAAGCAGTTGCAGAGCCTGATTGATAAACTCTCAAGCTCTGATGGCAATATTGCCATTCTCTGTCTTGGTCTTGATGACTTCAAATCACTGAATGCCCAGCTTAACTTCAAAGCAGCAGAGCATACACTGGTCAAAATTGCAGATCGCCTGAGAAACCATATTGGTAATATTGGTAACAGAGGTTACATAGGCAGGCTTGGAGAAGACCAGTTTGCAATCATTCTATCTAAGATCACCCAACCTTACGAAGCAGCTGAAATGGCCCAAGCTCTTCTGAAACAGCTGGCTCTTCCCATTACAGTGAACGAAGAGAAGATAACCATCAGCGGAACTGTAGGCATCACCCTATTTCCTGACGACGGTCAGCAAGTTGATAATCTCTTGCAACAGGCTGAATTCGCCATGATCATGGCCAAATCCAGAAACCACAACCGCTATCAGTTTTATATTGCCACTATCGATACCGAGATTCGTCAGCGTAAGAAGCTTGAAAGGGACCTTCATGAAGCTCTGGAGCATCATGAGCTAAGTCTGGTTTATCAACCACAGATTGATTTCAAAACTTCCCGGATGGTCGGTGCCGAGGCTTTACTTCGCTGGAAGCATCCTGAGAAGGGGCTTATTTCACCAGAAATGTTTATCCCCATGGCAGAAAATAATCTGGATATCATTCCCATAGGTGACTGGGTGCTTGAGTCCGCATGCCATCAGCTCCATGAATGGCATAAAGCAGGATTCCATGATTTGAGAATGGCCGTGAACCTTTCTGCGATTCAGCTAAGAGACAAAAACATCGTCGACCGTATCAATTACCTGTTGCGCAAATACCAGATTCCACCCCGGTTGTTGGAAATTGAAGTGACCGAAACCAGTATTATGGAAGATATAGAACTTTCCTCCGAACAGCTCAATAGAATCAAGGCAACAGGCATTACCCTGGCAATGGATGATTTCGGTACAGGCTACTCCTCACTAAGTTACCTGAAACAGTTTCCATTCGATAAATTGAAAATCGATAAAACCTTTGTCGAAGGGCTACCAGAAAATAAAGAAAACACTGTTATCGTTGAAGCGATTATTCAACTGGGTCAAAGCTTTGGCATTGAAGTCATCGCCGAAGGGGTTGAAACCAAAGAGCAGGAAACACACCTGATCAACTCAGGATGCACAGAAGGCCAAGGGTACTTTTACAGCAAACCCGTTCCTGATCAGGAATTTGCCGAATTTCTGAGAGCCTGGAAAAGCACACCTGCAAACTCCCGAAAAAGGATATTCCCCAATGAACCCGACGTCAGCGACAACTGAAAAAACTACTCGGGCAATTGAGCGCTGCCTGACCGTGAATCACTGTGGCAAACCCGTCAATACAGTCAATATTGATGAAACACCCTATGTCTCAAACGACAACCCCTTCTCTGTGACTCTTTACGTGAGCCAGTAATCCTCGGTTTACGGTTTACGACGTATGAAATGAAAGCCGAAGATGAAAGGGAGTAAAGACATGAAAGATGCCACGTATGTCCACCCGCTTACCGCTCTCGGTAAAAGGGCAATGGATCTATCCATAGCATTGACAGGCATTATTTTTACACTGCCTCTCTACCCCTTGATTGCTTTAATGATCAAACTGAACAGTCCTGGTCCGGTTTTTTATCGTCAGATGCGCATTGGCTATCAGAGCGAAAACTATGTTTGTCTCTTTCTGATGACCCGATTCAGAACGGTGAAGGTCGATACAGAGGCCACAAGCGGTTCTGTCCGGCCAACAAGAAATGCTCCCCAAGTCACTAAAGTAGGTCACTTTCTTCGCAGAACCCATCTGGATAAATTACCTCAGTTATGGAATGTTTTGATGGGCGATATGTCCATCGTAGGCCCCAGACCTGAACCCCCTGACATTTGCCAAAAGCTGGAAGATAACATCCCCTTCTATACCGAAAGAACCTTTGATGTTGTCCCCGGAATGACCGGACTGGCTCAAGTAAACCTGAGTTTCTACGAAACCGTCGATGATCTGAGAAACAACGTCGCTTATGACCACGCCTACGCACTATCTTTGAGCAGCCCTGCTGAGTGGCTGAAGATGGACGTTAGCATCCTACTCAAAACGATCTGGGTTATGGTCACTGGCAAGCGCTAATAACCATCGGGCTAATGCCCTCAATAATTCAGATGGTTCGCTACCAGTGTATCCAGCGCTCTGCGCATTCCTTCCCGGCTATGAACGCCAGGCTGAAAAGGGTCGGCCAGGGGCTGATGAAGCAGTGAACACTTTATCCCTTCCGGTGTTTCACGCTCTTCAGGCCACAAGAGTGCGTCGGGATAAACCCCTGTCATTTCCTTCATCCAGTTCAGCTTCTCATCAATAAGCATCTGTCTGACTGCCGAAACCTCTGGAGTGAGATTCCCGATAAATACAGTCAAAGCATCACTTTTCTGGATAGCTTCTGCGACATCCTTCATCAATAAGGCAGGTAATACACTGGTCATGAAACTGCCTGGACCCAGAATAATAAGGTCGGCCTCTTCAAGTGCCGTCAGGGCTTCCTGAGTCGGTTGAATATCTGGAATCAACAGTAAACGATCAGGCTTCTGATCCAGAGCATCTATTTTTGTCTCACCCACAATTTGTTGATTATCAATTATGGCTGCAAGACTGGCAGGCTCTTCTGACATGGGGATAAGGTCTGTTTCAACTTGAAGTATCTGACGAATCAGATTAATAGCCTCCATAGGACGGACACACATCTGATCCATAGCCAGGAGAATCAGGTTGCCCAAGTTATGATGAGTAAGATCTCCACTGTCTTCTTTGAAACGATACTCAAAAAGAATACGTGCCAGGTTGGGACTATCTGAACAAAGCTGATTGATGCAGTTTCTCAAATCACCCCAGGCGATACAGCCACTGGCTTCCCTGAGTCGGCCAGTGGAACCACCATCATCAGTGGTAGCAACAATACCAGCGAGTCGACCTTTCATAAAACCGAGGCTGGCCATAACCCTTCCAAGACCATGGCCACCACCGATAGCGGCAATACGACGACATTTAAAAAGAGCGTTGACGGACTGCATGTATTACTTAGACGTTGTGACTGTAGTAGAAAATTGTATATAAAAGATGGCTGATGAATCCACCTTTATACGACTTTATACGACCTTCTTCAGAGATGATTCTTCACTACTGAATCGATTCGGAATCAGTTCAGGTAATCTCTTTGCAAGGTAGGCTTCCAGTTTAGCCTTGCCAGGTTCATCCAGCTCAATGCCCAGTTTAGTGCGACGCCAGAGAATATCTTCAATCTGGTAAGCCCACTCATGCTCAATCAGGTAATCCACTTCAGCAGCATAGAGTCCGGCACCGAAATGCTCACCCAAACACTCCAGTGAACGGCTCTTTCCTATCAGGAGACCGCTCAGATTTCCATAGGTTCCACTGAGGCGGGAAGCAATCTCTCGGGGCAGCCAGGGGTGAACATTACAAAGCTCTTCAGTGCACCCCTGAACACCCTTGAACCCTTCACTGCCAGGCAGCTGGCATGTTTTGGTCCAGCTTTCACTCATATCAGGAAAATAAGGCTGAAGCTTGCCAACAGCCGCTTCACCCAGCTTACGATAGGTCGTGAGTTTACCGCCAAAGACAGAAAGCAACGGTGCCTTGCCATCCTCGTCCTCCAGTTCCATGGTGTAGTCACGGGTAATCGCCTGGGGTGAGTCTGACTCATCTTCACAGAGTGGACGCACTCCAGAGTAATCCCAGACAATGTCGTTCAGGGAGATCTGTTGTTTGAAGTGTTTGTTCACAATATCACACAGATAACGTTTTTCATCTTCAGAGCAGCACACATCTGCAGGTTCACCCTTATACTCAACGTCGGTGGTGCCCACCAGTGAATATTTGTCCAGATAAGGAATGACAAAAACAATCCGGTTATCTTCGTTCTGCAGAATGTAAGCTCGAGGCTCCTCATGAATGCGGGGAACGATAATATGGCTGCCTTTGATCAAACGGATTTTCCGTGGGGATTTTTGCTTCAGCCCCTGATCAAAGAAAGATTGAACCCAGGGACCTGCCGCATTCAGCAGAGCGCGACTTCGAACAACAGATTCTTCTCCAGTGATCTCATCACGAAGAGTAATATGCCAAACACCGTCATTTCGTTCAGCACGCAATGCCTCAGTGCGGGTACGAACTTCTCCACCCCTTCTCTGAAGTTCCATGGCGTTCAGGACGACCAGACGAGCATCATCTACCCAGGCATCAGAGTATTCGAAACCTTTTTTGAAGTCTTCCTTGAGCGCAGAATCCTTTCCAAACCTGAGGGATTTTGATCCCTTGAGAGAAATACGGGCACTGAGGTTATCATAAAGGAAGAGCCCTGCACGAATCATCCAGGCGGGTCTCAAGTGAGGTCTGTGAGGCAGACAAAAGCGCATGGGAGAAGCAATATGAGGCGCCATTTTAAGAAGAACTTCCCGCTCTGCCAGCGCTTCCTTGACCAGACGGAATTCATAATGTTCCAGATATCTGAGACCACCATGAATCAGTTTGCTGCTGGCTGATGAGGTTGCTCCAGCCAGATCAGACTTTTCACAAAGACCCACTTTCAGGCCCCTGCCTGCTGCATCTACGGCAATACCTACACCATTGATGCCACCACCAATTACGTAGATATCAAAGAGCCCCTCTGTCTGCACCTGCATCATTTCACTTACATCCAAAAACGAATATTTACGAATATATACAAACTATAGCGAACTCTATAGTACAAAAAAAACCAACATATTTACCAATTCGAAGAAATACGAATATACAGGTGGTTTATAACAAGAGAATGACACAAGTAGGAGGTGCAGGAATGCTCCAAATCAATCAGGCTCCTGCACTGAGAATGCGAGGGGTTATCAGGAACAAGCGCATCTGACTGATGTTTTGCTTCTTATCAGCACGAAACAAGCGACCAAGAACAGGTATGTCGCCCAGCACCGGAACTTTGGTCGTCTTCTGATCCTGGCTTTCCTTGTAAAAGCCACCAATCAGCAAACTTTCATTTTCGTTTACGATCGCTTGTGTACTGATCGAACTGTTACTAACCCTTGGCAGGGAAAGATTCTGGTCGTTGGAATCGCCACCATCCTGAATATTCACACTCATGTGAATCCGGCGACCTATCTCTTCTTTGACAATTCTGGGGGTGACTTGAACGACGGTACCCGAAGTCACAGGGAACAACTCTGCATCTTCCTGACTGGCCACCTGAACGTAAAAGGTGCTGCTGTTATCGAAGACTGCCTCCAGGTTGTCCAAAGTGAGAATGGAAGGTTTGGAAACCACTTTGGCTCGACCTTCATCCTCCAACAGACTGAGTCGGGCATTAAAGCTGCCAATATTGATACCCAGAACCGTCGTGAATGAAGAGAAGTCATCTGCATAGGCGGAAGAACCCGGATCAAATTTAACTTCGGAATTGGTTCCACGGGTATTGTTCCAGTCAACGCCCAGAGCTTCTATGTCAGCGGTATTTACATCAATAATGGAGACACTGACCTCGACCTGGGAAGAAGGTTTGTCCAGAGACTCAATAAGACCTTCATACATGGCCATCTTGGACTCCAGATCATGAACAATAATGGCATTCAGCCTTGGATCTGCACTTATGTAAGCCCCTTCAATATAAGCACCGGAATTCAATGCTTCTTCAGTTTGCCGGGCCTGCTGATTATTGTTAACACCGTTACGAACAACACCTTTTGCGGGCTGCATCTTAAGAGGCTCAACAGGCTTGCGATCAACGCTGGAGACCCCCCCTCCACTGATGATGTTTCTTAACAAGCTGGCTACACCGGGAACAACGATCTGCTGACCTCTGAAATTGAAACTTTTATCGGTAGCCCAGGCGTATTTGAGACTGAACATACGCACGGTCAATTTGCTTTTTTGACGCTCACCTTCTTTATTGTCGAGAAGCTCAGCCGTTTGACTCACCATCTCAATGTACCTTGGCGGTCCGGATACATAGATCAGGCCATCTTTTGGCTGCTCTTTCCAAAAAAAACGCCCATCCCAGATACCCACTTTTTTGAGTGTTGTCTTGAAGTCCCGGGTTGTCATGTATCCAAGACTGATAATCTTTTGCTCAGCTGAACTGCCACTGTAGATATAGAGTGAGTGGCCATCAAAATACCAGATGAATCCGTAAATATTGGCCATGTGATCCAGAAAATCGACGGGCGTCAGTGGACCAATCTTGCCGTTTACTTCACCTACGACATCTTCAGAGATAACGACTGGAACATAGTAACTGGCAGCAAAATTCTGTAATGCCTCAAGCAAATCTTCACCACTGCCATAGAAGGAATAAGGACGGTCTCCAAAGACGGCCAAGGCTGGAGACTCTGAATCTTTGACCTCCTCTTCCACTTCTTCCAACAACTCCTTGCCGGCTACTTCAATATTTTCCATCTGTTTGACCGATGACTCAGAAGTACTGTTTCCTCCGGATGGGTCCTCAGCTTCAAGAGGAATATCAAAGCCCACCTCGACCTGAGGCTGTGGAGCTTTTCTCACATAGTTGTAATCGATACTTTCGATACCTGTCGTTTGTTTCTGGCCACCCATCCATTGCTGCAACCTGAAATACTCTTCTTCATCAGGTCTTGATCTTGTCGGAGGAAATGCGGTTGCATCCAGAGCCTGTGGCGGAGGCTCTGCGGGAGAGGCTGCCTGAAACCCGGGCCCAACATATTCAGTAGAACTCTCGGGAAGGTATATGGTTTGTCCCACCATCAGTTTGGAAGGGTTGGTAATGCTATTAAACTCAGCCAGCTCACGGAGCTCAAAGCCATAGTTCTGCGCAATAATGGAGAGCGATTCACCAGGGCGCACAATATGCCTTCGAGTACTGTCATTTTGTGGAACGGAAGACCAGACCGCCGCCTGGGAGTATGACAAGAACGTGCTGGCAAACAGTAATGGAATCAACAAAGCCAGAGCAGGCAACAAAACTAGCCAGAGTTTGAGAGTTTTTGACCCCATCCGAAGAGTGCCTCCATGCCCGTCCTCTAAACAACCCACAATAAAGGTATTAACGGCTAAATAAACTTTTTCTAATCAATTTTTTATTTTTTATAGCTAATTTAAATACACAACAGAATAAAACCAGTGTATCCAAGATTACTCTTCAATTCTAATCATTTACACAGTTTTAGGGCCAGTGCTACAGTTTGCTGTCATCCAGCCGACGCTAAAACGAAGAGAATCAATTCATTTAAACAGAGGCTCTGCATTATGGACGTGTCTTTTAAAAACGGCCTTTCTGGTATTTCATTCGTCAACAATGACTTTATTGATAAAGACTTTCCGAAAGACAAGTCTTCTTTTAAACCCTCCGGTAAAAGCATTGCGGCTCACTTCTGGAAAGCCCTTGAAATGGGTCGCACCTTCCAGGATCGTGAAAAAAAATTCGCCCTCAACCTGACTGAAAAGGCTCCTTCACTCTCCCCTGATGAACATAACATGATGACGGATATGGCTCTGAGCCTTCTGAGCAAGCATGCCGAAGAGTGGCCAGAAGCAAAAGCAGCTCTAGCCGTATTAAAAGAGTCAAAAGAATTGCAGGAATACCTGACCATGACACGGAATGTTCTGGTCGCGGGCTAATAGGAACAACAGGGAAACACACCATGAATAAGCCATTAAGGCAGTGGTTACTGGCTCAGGCCTCTTATTATATGGAGTATCTCCAGCCACGAAAGTCTATCGCTTTGCTGGAAGCCGTTAAACGATTTGAACCCCAAAACCCCGATGTTTATCGAATGCTCAGCTACGCCTACCTGCAAGTTGATCGACCTGAAGATTCTATCAAGGCCGCCGATACTTTTTTGCAGTACGCGAAGCCTGGAATGGATACCCGGGCCATTAAATGGATCAAGGGGCGAGCACTGCTCAAAAAGAGAAAGAAAGCCGCTGTAAAATAATCTCTTGCTTGACCAGACTGCTCTCCCCTGCAAACAGACTGGTCATAAAGCATGAATCCTGTCGTCGCAGGGCTTAATAAACTGGGCCAAAGAAATGACCTGATGCTGGCAGCCATGCTGGTAGCCATCGTCAGCCTGATCATATTGCCCATGCCCACCGTTCTGGTGGACTTTCTTATTGCCCTCAATATGGGGCTCTCTTTCATCCTGATGATGACGTCTATCTATCTGTTATCTCCGTTGGAATTCTCTTCGTTTCCAGCGGTGCTTCTGGTAACAACCCTTTTCAGACTGGCGCTCTCCATCACCACTACCCGACTGATTCTTCTTCAGGCTGACGCGGGTGAAATCGTCTATACCTTCGGTAATTTTGTGGTGGGCGGCAACCTGATTGTCGGTATCGTGATCTTCCTGATCATCACTATTGTCCAGTTTCTTGTCATCACCAAGGGCTCTGAGAGGGTGGCAGAAGTCAGTGCTCGTTTCTCACTGGACGGCATGCCCGGTAAACAGATGAGTATCGACGCTGACCTTCGTGCCGGTTCTATCGAAATGGAAGAAGCACAAAAACGTCGGGAACTGGTGCAGAAAGAGAGCCAGATGTACGGCTCAATGGATGGCGCCATGAAGTTCGTAAAGGGTGATGCCATCGCAGGTCTGATCATTATCTTTGTGAACATCACAGCCGGTGTCGCCATTGGTACCATGATGAATGACATGACGGCGGGTGAGGCTTTGCAGCTATATGCCATCCTGACTGTAGGTGATGGTTTGATTTCACAGATACCAGCTCTGCTGATCTCCATAACCTCCGGTATTATCGTTACCAGGGTGTCCAATGAAGACTCCAAAGATCTGGGTAACGAAATTGGTGGACAGCTCCTTGATAAGCCCAAAGCGCTGCTGGTGGGCGGCGTCCTGCTGCTTGGCTTTGCTCTGATTCCCGGTTTTCCCACTTTCATATTTCTAATGCTGGCGCTGATAATTGGCGGCGGAGGTTATTACCTGCTGAGGAAAGCCTCCCGCGAGATGGCTCAGGAAGCCGAAGGCGGGATTCCAGCCATGGCTGCCGCGACTGAATCAGCCGGAGATGCAAAGTCCAGACTGGACCAGCAGGAAGAGTTTACGCAGACACTGCCACTTATTATTGATGTACCTACTTCCATTCAGGAAACACTGAACACCCAGATGCTTAACGATGAGCTTCTGAAGGTTCGAAAAGCTCTGTACATGGATCTCGGGGTTCCCTTTCCTGGTATCCATCTTCGCTTTAATGACGCCATGATGGACAACAGCTATTCCATCATGCTTCAGGAAGTTCCTGTGGCGAGCGGTCATTTCAGACCTGGCTATGTCTTCGTTCGTGAAACCATTGACCATCTGGAAATGCTGAAAATCCCTTATGAACAGGAAGAAGATTTCCTGCCCAGCCTTGATACGCTCTGGGCAGAAGAAAGCCAGAAAGAGAAGCTGGAAAAAAATAATGTTAATTACATGGATGCTCCGAAAATACTGACATTTCATCTGGCTCACGTATTGAAAAAATATGCAGAAGAGTTTATCGGCATTCAAGAAACCCGATACCTGCTGGAAAAAATGGAGTCTTCCTTTGGCGAACTGATCAAAGAAGTCCAGCGTCTTCTGCCAGTTAATAAAATCACTGAAATATTCCAGCGACTGGTCTCGGAAGATATCTCGATCAGGAACCTGAGATCCATACTTCAGGCACTGGTCGTCTGGGGCCACAAAGAAAAGGAAGTGGTTCAGTTAACAGAATATGTCCGCTCATCATTGAAACGATACATCAGTTACAAGTATTCGAATGGTAAAAACATGCTGCCTGTCTACCTTCTTGATCAAGATGTTGAAGATACCATACGTGGTGGCATCCGACAGACATCAGCAGGCAGCTATCTGGCTCTTGATCCGTCCCAGTCTGCTCGCTTTGTTGAGAATGTAAAAAACACAGTAGGCAAAATTGGGCACCTTGAACATAAACCTGTACTGATCACATCGATGGATATTCGCCGATACGTCAGGAAGCTTCTGGAGCTGGAAGTTTATGATCTGGCCGTATTGTCTCACCAAGAGCTTACAGAAGAAATCACAGTACAACCTCTGGGTCGTATATCACTCTGATCAATGTTGATAACTGACAGCCCACTCTTTTTAGTAAGAAGGCTGTCTGGTCAGAAAAGAAATGCAGGAAGTGAAAAAAGATGTTTGCTCAGAGGCCATTCACTCGAGGATCATTGGAGTTCAGAACGAACCAGACCGTAAACGTATTGATCAAAGTAGTCTTCACCTTTGAAAATATGTTTTCTCAAGATACCTTCGAGTTGGAAGCCGCACTTTTCGAGTACTTTTCCAGACCCTTTGTTGTAATCAACCACATCGGCATAAATGCGGACCAGACCCAGCTCGTCCATGGCATACTGTGTGATACGGCTGAGAGCCTGAGTCATTACTCCTTTTCCCCAGTGGGATTCAGATAACCAATAGCCAATTTCAGCCGTAAAACGATGAACATCCACTTGGGTTACAAAGCCGATCTCACCAATGGCCTCCCCTTCATGATCGATCACAAAACGGGTATCAGCTTCATTTTCCTTCACATGCTGAATCCATGCTCTGGCATGCTCTATCGTATAAGGATGTGGAAAACTATCCCTGAGATTTTTGGCCACATTCCAGTTGTTGCCGTGACGTGAAAGTGATGGTGCATCACCGTAAAGAAAGCTTCTAACACAATATCCGTTACCCAGATCAAAACGCATATCCATTGCCTGACATGATCAATTCATCAGGTATTCAATCGGCAAAATACTGTGTGGCTAAAGAGGGGTATCAGAGCTGTCACTGCCCTTTTTTCATTTTATCGAGCATGGCATTGACAACGGCTCTAGCTTCATCCTGGGCATCGGGCATGGTATCAGGGTTAACATCTGGGGCAACACGCCATTCAATGACACGTTTGGCTAGTTTTCGAGCCAGAACGCCAACGATATCATCAAGGAACTTTTCGTCCAGCATGGGTGAATCCATAAACCGAAGGTGTACAAGAAGCTGCTCGGATTTACCTTCTTCTTTCATGTGGATGGCAAAATCGCCTGCGTCTGTTGTACTCTGACTGATGGTCAATGTGAAATGCTGTCCACTCATAACATTCTCCAAACATAACTAATCCAGTTGTCGGCGAAGCTATGGAGGGCTTTAAGGTGTGAACCCCCTGTTCTTACATAGATTGGAAATAATAATCCATGGTCTATAGAACAACTTCCATTTTGTCCCCTAACAAACTCTTTAACCTTTTTATCTACAATGAAATATGGTTATGGGCGATATAAATAAGGATAGACATTACCGCTCATCAGAATTTTCAACCCACAGGGAGAGAAGCATGATCACTAACCATGACGCAGAACCGATCCAACCTTCCAACCGCGGTCAAGTTGACCCAACCCAGCCAGTACAGCCAATTGATGCTGCTGAGGCAGAGCGCTTTGCTAATCTCAAAAAACAGGCAGAAATGGAAGAAGCTGAGACCAGTGAAGTGGAAGACGGCATGATCAGCCCGGAAGAGCTTCAGAGGCAGATCAGGGAGAACCTTTTCAAGAACGGCTTCAACAAGGCCATGGAGAAAGCCCGGGAAATATCTAAAGAGCTGAAAGAGGGCTAACCTGCAACTACTGTTATCACAAGTTTGACAACAGGTTAACCCTTTAGCCGTTTTTACTTCTTTTGATTATAAATATATTGATTCAAATAAATTACAATAGGACAAATAAGTCAAACATATTGGCTAAAGGCACCGCCAGAAATAAGCCTCAGGCCATTTAAGCAGGTAACCCCATAAACAATCAAACGTAAACTCAGACCTAATTGTCATACAGGGAGCAGTAGTATTTATGACAGGAACGTCGAGCAATGTTGTCACGCTACCGAGTTCAACAAAACTCTCTCAAGTGGGTGAAATAAACACCTCTCTCATCAATGCTTTCCAAAAATGGGTATTCCCTCCTGTCGATCATATTCTTACTGACCTGGCTCAGCATATCGTGGAGCTTTCTGATGCTGGCCAAAACAACGCTCAAATCATGCAGTTCATGGAAGCCAGGCAAAACCTGGAAAGATCAAAAAATCAGATCATACAATGCTTCCGGCAGGAGGCATTAAAACATTTCAATAATCTTGAAGAAGAGGACAATACACATGCCTCTGTTTCTCTGAGTGAGCTGTCATTGCTTGACAATGGCGATCTTGAGAAAAAGCTGGCGTGGCAATATGCCGCCAGTCAACTTAGCATAAATGACCAACTTCAACGCTTCAACAATATACAAAACAGGCTGTCTGGATTAATTCATCTTGAGCCAGAGAATAATCCACTAGGAGCTCAGAAGATTTGTGAGAGCTTCGCGCTAGCGCTGGTACCCGCTCAGCTGTCTTCAGACCTGACCCAGGAACTGCTTTTACAATTTGCTCTCAAGATAAAACCCGCTGTGATGGAGCTCTGGCATGAAGTGGACGAGTACCTTGATTCTATGGGGCTTGAAATCAGCATGCCAGCTACAAAAATTGCAGAAATACCAGAAGATGAACCCTTTTCAAAATCCAAACACATTCAAGTAGTACCAGAAGCCAATAGCAGAGAGGCTGCTCCCCAATATCGCTCAGAAGCGCCTGAACCTGAGACGACGTCAAAAACGGAGGATTCATCGCAAACCTGGAATGAAGCGTTCATGAATGAACTGGTAAACAGGCTGTTTTCCAGAGTAGAAGGACTACTACATACCCCGTCAGAGACTTCTAATGCAACGGTGAGTGGTGATGCCAGACTGTTTGCCAGCATCGAGCTAGCCAGTACACTGACATCCATACAGAAAGAGCTCTCGGGTCAACATGACTCTATCTTCAGTCTGGCAGAATCGATCAAGAGTGCCTTGAAGGACAAGGGTGTAAAACAAAAGCTCTCACCAAGGCACCGTGACCTTATCAACATGGTCGGCATGCTGTTCGAGTTTATTCTGGACGATCATGAGTTACCGGATGACGTTAAAAATCTGATTGGTTTACTTCAGATTCCTGTTTTGAAACTGACTTTACTGGAAGAAAGTTTTTTAACTGACCGTCGCCATGCGGCAAGAGAGTTACTCAATGACATGACCTCAGCCGGCATGCATACGACACTGGAACCAGAAACAGAAAAGCCTGTTATCGAGTTGATTGAAGAAACAGTCAAGTACATTATCAAACATTTCACCGAAGACCCTGACATATTTTCCAGCTGTCATAAAACATTCAACGATAAGCTACTTAAAATCAGGGATTCTTTAGACCAGAATCAAACTAGAACAGAGCCCAATCAGACTGAACCTGCAGAGGGTGAAGAGGCCATTAGTACGGAAGATATTGTTCTTGAAGCTCAGACAAGCAAGGTAAACTGTGAGTTTCAACTAATCATCTCCAATCTCATTTCTACCCGGCAATATACAGTGCCGGACTCAATGGAAAAGCTGGTTAATGAAGTTTGGTCTGATGTTCTGGAAACCGCTGGTATGAAGAGCACTGCTAATACCAATGATTCAGCTGACATTCCATGGTTCGATGCCATTAATACACTGGATATCTTGTTATGGAATCTACAACCAGAAAACCGTGATTCGGTCCCAGCTCAAGACTGGCTCCTATTAAAAACTATGTTGCTCGACCATCTCAACAAAACCGGTCATGCCCCCTCTATCTTCGCTGAATGGATGCATGATTTGACCACACTGATATCAATGCCTGTTGAATTCCCAATAGAAGAAGAATTTATTAACGTAACCCTCGAAGATTCAGCAGCAAAAGAAGAGTTTGCAGAATCGGATACAGAAGAGATCGTACTTCAGAGTCAAAGGTTAGATCATCCTCACCTTGAATCAGACTTACTCATTCCCGAGGTCGTTGATACGACTCCAAAGGAAGACGGAGTCATCGAAAAAGATGTTCTGGAAGAGCATACCGGAGTAGAACTTAGCATAGGCCAGTGGGTTGAATTCATTGGCAAGCAGGATCAGCATTTCCGTTGTAAACTCTCTTCTATTAATACAGTCTCCCATCGCTATACCTTCATTAATAGTTCTGGCATGAAAGTAGCCGAAATGTCTGGCTACGCAATCAAGTCCGGTATAGAAAATGAGCGCATTCGTATTATTGAAGATACTCAATTCTTCGACAAGGCTCTGCATGCTGTCATGAACAAATTCCTGAAGTTTTAGCATCTGTCGACGACACATAACCTGAATGTTTTCCCCAACTGATCCAGATACAAAGGAGGTATCCATTGATCGACCTTGGGAACCTGGAACAGCTCACCGAAGACGATGCACCAATGATGCAGATGCTTCTGGATGAATTCCTCAACACCACAGAAGAGGATCTCAGATCCTTGGATAAAGCAGTTGAAAACAAGACACACCGCGAGATCGCCAGTCTCGCACACCGAATCAAAGGCTCATCAATGATTGTGGGAGCCAATCAGCTGATACAGCTGACCAATGAGCTGGAAGAAGCGGGCAAACAGGCTGAAAATGAGAAGTTCGAATCATTACTCTCTGATATCAGGAAGTGTTATAGCAGCGTTTCTGAAGCTATCAAAAAGCTATGAAATCTAAAACTGTATATGTGTCATGCTACCTTTACTCAAGCCAGAAAGACACTGTCGGACAACCTCCAATATCGTCACTCCCGGAATCATTCCTATGACCTGATCAAGGTTGCATAAACACTGCCTCATACCCCCTGCCTGTGTAAGGTCGTCAGACTGGATGTGGTCAGAGTCTTTTATGGAGGTTTGATGAGAGTGATTTATCCGGTAGAGTAAGCGTCCTAACCCATAAACAGTACAACTCGAATGAGTCTGACCTCCACCTCAATATCAACACCCTCTCCCCAAAGTCTTGCTGAAGATCTGGCCAGATGTGCCCGGGGGGAACAAAAAGCCTTTAAACATCTTTATCAGCTGACTTCGTCGAAACTCTTTGCCTTGATCCTGCGTATATTGAAAGACAGAGAGCTTGCAGAAGATTGTCTTCAGCAGGTTTATATAAAGATCTGGCAGGCATCCTCCAGCTATAACAGCAGCAAAGCTGCTCCCATGACCTGGATGAACACCATTGCCAGAAATCAGGCACTGGACCATCTGCGGAAACTGAACCGGGAGCCCCAGGTGGAAACGGAGGCGCTTGACCTGCAGGTCGACCAGAGTTCCAGTCAGGAACAAAAGATGACAGAAACACAGAACAGTCAGCAAGTCCACCGCTGTCTGAGAACTTTGAATGATAACCAGAGACGCTGTCTGGAACTCAGCTATTTTGATGGAATGACTCATCAGAATCTTTCTAACCAGCTGGAAGTTCCTATCGGAACAGTGAAAACGTGGATTCGACGTGGACTGATGAGGTTGAAGGAATGCATGACGACCGCTTAGATCTAAGCAATCCTGATGAAAGAAATCAGGCTGCAGCAGACTATGTGCTCGGCCTGCTGACGCCTGATGAAAAGGCTCAATTTGAAGTATTAATGGCTGTTAGTCACGATGTTCAGCGTGAAGTAGACGAGTGGCGAGAGTACCTGGATACTCTGAACGAGGCTCTGCCTCCTGTCGAGCCTCCCAAGCATATTTGGAAAAATATTGAGCAAGCTACCAACAATAAAGAATCATTCTGGAGCAGCCTGAAGTTCTGGCAAGGTTCCGCTTTTGCTTCGGTTGCCCTGGCTCTTATGGTGGCTCTGGCGAATTTTCAGTCGGTAAACCCGGCGAACATGGAATACGTTTATGTCGTCAACAACCAGAAAAAAAGCCCCGGGTGGATTCTTAACGCATCATTGGGCAGTAAAAAACTGGTTATGGAAACCGTTCAGCCTGATTCCATCCCTGAAGGGAAAGCCTGTGAACTCTGGTTGGTGGTGGATGGTGTAGAGCCTGTTTCTCTGGGAATGCTGCCTGAATCAGGTACAAAAGAGATGACGATACCCAAGGGATGGGCAGAGAAGCTTTCCAAAGCGAAAATTATTGTCACACTTGAAGACCAGAAGGGCGCACCCAACGGCTGGGACATGGGGCCTGTTCTGGATAAAGGTGACTGGAGCACTCGAACTTACTAACTTGTTTCGAGGCACTGCCTGACGGGGCAGTGCCTGATCTTCTAATTACCAGGGAATCAGGGCACCATCATAGTTAAAAAACTGCCCGGTATTTTCCGGCCCAAGCTGCTCAATCACAGAAATCAGCCCTTTTATGGAGGTTCGGGTATCAATCAAAGCATTGGGTCCGCCCATATCCGTCACAACCCAGCCCGGATGACAGATAGCCACACTGACCCCCTTATCAGATAGATCCTGCGCCATACTTTTGCCAACAGCATTCAATGCCGCTTTTGAGGAACGGTAGATATAGCTTCCACCGCTTGTGTTATCAGCAATACTCCCCATTTTGCTGGTCATCAATACAATCTTTGAACCTTGAGGCATCAGCTCAAACAGTTCCTGCACCAGCAAAACCGGTGCAATGGTGTTGACCTCCATGACCTTGTGCCACTCTTCAGATTCAACCTCGCCAAATTTCGCCCGCTGACCATAGATACCCGCATTATTAATCAGTATATCGATCTGCTCTCTCTGCAGCGTATGTTTAAGATTCATTCTCTGTGCGGGGTTGGTGACATCCAGAGGTACCGTTTCCAGTTTTTCGCTGTTCTGCTGCTTCAGGTTCAGCAAATCTTCTGCCGACTCTGGTGCCCGGCAGCAGGCATATACTTTGTAGCCTTTTTCCAAAAACTGCCTGCAATACTCCAGACCCAGACCCCGGTTTGCACCGGTCACCACCACCGTTTTAGTCATCACTTAACTCCTTATAGAGAGTGTCCAGACGAGCCAGATGCCGGGATCGTTCTGAACTCTCAAGAAAACTGGCATTGAAGCTGTTTCGTATCAATTGATAAACAGCCTGATCGTCCAACCCTAAGGCTTGCTGCGTAGCATGGAAATTATCGTTGATATAACCACCAAAATAGGAAGGATCATCAGAATTGACAGTGACACAAAGTCCTTTATCCAGCATCTGCTTCAGATTATGTTCTGACAAACTGTCAAATACACACAATTTGACATTCGAAAGGGGACACACTGTCAGGGGAATTTTGTTCTCAACCAGATACTGAACCAGACTCTCGTCATCCAAACATCGAACACCATGGTCAATCCGCAACACTTTAAGTGCATTCAAAGCTCCCCAGATGTAGTCTGCCGGACCCTCTTCTCCCGCATGAGCAACGGTCTTCAACCCAGCCTGTATGGCTTGGTCAAAGACCTCTGCAAACATCTCCGGAGGGTGCCCCAGCTCCGTTGAATCCAGACCCACACCGACCAGTCGCTGATGCCATGGTTTGGACATTTCAAAAGTATTCAGCGCTGCCTCAGCTCCTAAATGACGAAGAAAACACATAATAGTATGACTGCTGATACCCAACTGCTTTCTGCCATCCTGAAGAGCGGCATCCATTCCCTCAAACACAGTGCCAAACGGGATACCTCTGCCAGTGTGGGTCTGTGGATCAAAGAAAATCTCGGTATGAACTACATTGTCTTTTTGACAGCGCTCCAGATACGCCCAGGTCAAATCATAAAAATCCTGTTCGGTCTGTAGAACATTTGCACCAGCATAATAAATGTCCAGAAAGGATTGCAGGTTGGAAAACTGATAGGCGTCCCGGACTTCTTTAACGCTTTGGTAAGGCAGGCTGATTTCATTTCTTTCAGCCAGAGACAACATCAGTTCAGGTTCCAGGGTACCTTCAATATGCAGATGAAGTTCTGCCTTGGGTAACGAGTCAATCATGGAAGAATCTACCTTTTCATCTGTCATTAAAGATCGTCAGGAACTTGTTCTTTGAATGAATACTGCATTTCCACGTTAAAAAGAGCTATTCTTTCTAAAGATACTTATTATAACGCTCTGGCTGCAAGTCAGGCAGCGATATCAGGAAGGATGCTTTCGCTTTCAGGCGTCTTTTCCGGCAAAAAACCATGGAATGGCACTATGTCGAAGATTGATGGCTCAGGACAACCTCCCTCCCAAACACAATTTGAACCCAGCCGACCGCCTGTAAATCAGGGCAGTGGTGCTTCTGATGAAACGCAACCGAAGAAATATCTTTCAAAAGAGAAGCCGCTGTCAGGACCAGAAAAGAAATCGATTCTCTCCAGAGGCGTCAAATCAACGCCTTCAGAAGGTAAACTGGCACCTGCAGACTTGGGTATGATGCTGAAATTTTTTGAAAAAGGTGATTTGGTCGGTGCTCGGGAATCCATGGAACGTTTCATCAAGGACCTGAATCAACTCGATAAACTGATTTCTACCTTACCAAAAGATCAATCAGAGGGAGCCAAAAAATTGTTAGTCACCTTCGC
Source organism: Endozoicomonas sp. ONNA1 (assembly GCF_024606325.1). Classification (NCBI taxonomy): domain Bacteria; kingdom Pseudomonadati; phylum Pseudomonadota; class Gammaproteobacteria; order Oceanospirillales; family Endozoicomonadaceae; genus Endozoicomonas; species Endozoicomonas sp. ONNA1. The sequence continues at coordinate 5,490 of NZ_JAHHPN010000630.1, read as the reverse complement.
TGGGCAGCTCACTGCTGACGATATTGTCAGTAAACTGGTGGTTTCAGACGTTTCACTGGAAGAACAGTTTGAACAAATCAGTGGCTACATGACCCAGCTGGGAACCTCAGAGAGCCCGGTCAGAACAATTGCCAAAATAAGGGCAGATGAGTACCTCAGTAACAGCAGTCTGGGACAGAACCAACTTCAGGAAATGACCAGACTCATGGAGGAGAAATGCCTCTTCTCTTTAAGTCAGACAGCCAACAAACTCGGATTAATGTTACAGGAAGGTGAGCTGACACCTGACCAGCAGAAAGCTGTGGAACAGCAGCTTCGTCAGATGCGCATCGAAATGTCGGCTTTTAACGGCACTTAGATATGATAAAAGCCGTCAAAGGCTGTCTGACGGCTTTTCTTGATCGGAAACCTCATTAAATCAGGACAGTACCAGAATCACAGTCACCACACTCAAAACCAGAGTAGCTCCATATAACATTACTTTAAGCCCTGCCCCCGGATGAACACCCAAATCATGCAGGCCGTGGTAAATACGGTGGATACAGGCCCAATAGGAAGGCACCAGGGCGACCAGAAGAACCAACTGTCCAATCAGATTATTCAAGAAGAAACCAGACATTCTTTCATAAGACAGTGCTTCTGCTGGAATCACGCCCAAAGATACCGCCAGAATCACCAGGATCGTAGCCGGGAAGAAAAAAGCGATTGTTGTTCCACCAGCGCCGAACAGGCTCCAAAGCAACGGCTCAATGTGTCTTTTCTGACTCATGACCATCTCCCTCAAAACAGCACAGCAGCAGCGAAAATAATGACAGAAACACCTGCCAGACCTGCATACATCAGTTTATTGACTACATGATCAGCCACCATCTTGCGAATCTGCTGAGGCAATACCCGTGGTGTCATATCAAAATAAGTGGCTGCATGAAACAGAGTCATCCCTAGCGTCACAACCGTGAACAGAATCATCAGAGGATTAGCCTGAAAAGAAAGCCAGCCCTCCCAGGCGTCTCCACCACGGGTCAGCTGAACAATACCAAAGAACAAGTTGATGCTGTAAAGCGCATCAAACACACAGGTCGCTTCCCTGATCATGTAGGTGCGATAAAAAAGATGATCCATATACCAAGTGCGCTTCATGGGACGCACATAAGGACGACGACTCATCACTTACCTCCTTTAAGCGGCATCAGGAAAGACAAAGCCCAATCCTGAGCGCCCTGCAACTTGTTCTGGTTGATAGCTGCAGCAGGATCGACATTCTTTGGGCAGACCTCTGAGCAATAGCCCACAAAGGTACAGGACCAAACACCGTTCTTGCTCTGAATCACTTCTGTGCGCTCATCATACCCGTCATCCCTTGTATCCAGATTGTAACGGTGTCCCAGTGCGATAACGGCTGGCCCGGTAAACAGTGGGTTAATCCCCATTTGTGGGCAGGCTGAGTAACAGAGCATGCAGTTAATGCAGCTGGAGAACTGCTTGTAAAGGCCCAGCTCTTTGGGTGTCTGCTTGTTTACACCTTCTGCAACCGGTTTTTCCATTGCATTAATAATATAAGGCTTCACAGACTCCAGTTTTTTGATGAAGTCTTCTGCATCCACCACCAGGTCACGCTCAATCGGGAAGTTGGCCAGTGGCTCTACCTTGATGGTGCTTTTGTAATCCCTCAGGAAGGTCTCACAGCCCAGCTTGGGCGTGCCATTAATGACCATGCCGCAGCTTCCGCAAACAGCCATCCGGCAAGACCAGCGATAGGCCAGAGAAGAGTCCAGTTCGTCCTTGATGTACTCAAGGGCATCCAGCACAGACCACTCTTCAAGAAAAGGAACCTCAAATCTACCGTAGCCGGGCTTCTCATCGCTTTCCGGGTTGTACCTCAGAATTTCGATGTTGATTGTCTTTTTACTCATTTACAGCCCTCCCGTCACTTTGCATCCGGCACCGCAGCACCCTTCTCAGCCGCTGCACCGTAAACACGCTCTTCTGGCTGATAACGAGTAATATTGACATCCTGATAGTCCAAACGGGGAGCTGAGTCACCGTTATAATATGCCAGAGTATGTTTCAGGAAGTTCTCGTCGTCACGATTGTCAAAACCATCAATTCGCTGATGAGCACCACGGGATTCCCTTCGATTCAGCGCTCCTACTGCAATGGTTTCAGCAACAGCCAGGGAGCTTTGCAGTTCAAAAGCCTGCAAGAGTTCAGTGTTAAAAACCTTGCTGCGGTCTTCAACCTGTAAATTACGAAAGCGCTCACGAAGCTCTGCAATCTTATCGACCCCTTCCTGCATCTCTTCGCCAATTCGGAAGATACCAAAGCAACGCTCCATAGTTTTCACCATCTCTTGACGAATGTGAGAAGCTTTTTCAGTGCCCTTCGCATTGCGCAGATTTTCGATGCTGGAGAGATGCATTTTCGCCTGATCCAACAGCTTTTTCTCATCAGGCATCACAGCCTGCTGAGCAAACCCGGCCGCTTTATCACCGGCCATTGCACCGAATACCACCGTTTCCGCCAGGGAATTTGAGCCCAAACGATTAGCACCGTGCATGCCAATGCTGGCGCATTCACCGGCAGCGTAGAGGCCTGGAATATCGGCCGCACAGTTGATATCGGTACGGATCCCCCCCATGGTGTAGTGAACCGCAGGACGAACCGGAACAGCCTGATGAACAGGATCAACACCTACATAGTTTTTAGCCAGTGAGCAGATCAGGGGCAGGCGCTCCATCAATTTCTTTTCACCCAGATGGCGAAGATCCAGCAGCACAGCATCACCAAGAGGAGTTTCAATGGTGTTGCCCTTACGCTGCTCATTCCAGAAAGCCTGGGAGAGCTTGTCACGCGGGCCCAGTTCCATGTATTTGTTCCTTGGCTGGCCCACCGGTGTTTCTGGCCCCAGACCGTAATCCTGAAGATAGCGATAGCCATGCTTATTGAGCAGAATGCCACCTTCGCCACGACAACCTTCGGTCATCAGAATGCCCGAACCGGGCAGACCGGTTGGATGGTATTGAACAAACTCCATATCTCTCAGTGGCGCCCCCGCTCTCATAGCCATACCATGACCATCACCGGTGACAATGGCGCCATTGGTATTGAAGCGGAATACACGACCAGAACCACCGGTTGCCAGAATCACGGATTTTGCCAGGAAAACCTTCGGCTCCCCTGTTTTTACTTCAATAGCAACCACACCCTGAACACGACCCTCTTCAACAATCAGATCGGTAGCAAAGTATTCGTCGAAACGTTCAATCGCAGGATATTTGACGGATGTCTGGTAAAGCGTGTGTAACATGTGGAAACCGGATTTGTCGGCAGCAAACCAGGTTCTCTCAATCTTCATGCCGCCAAAAGGACGTACGTTAACATCACCATTCGGCTTACGACTCCAGGGGCATCCCCAGTGCTCCAGACGAATCATTTCTTCTGTAGAGTTCTGAACAAAGTAATCGACAACATCCTGATCACAAAGCCAGTCGCCACCGGAAACGGTATCCTTGAAGTGATTCTCGAAAGAATCATGATCCTGAATAACGCCTGCTGCCCCCCCTTCTGCCGCCACGGTGTGACTGCGCATCGGGTATACTTTTGAGAGCAGTGCAATATTCAGGTTTGGGTCTTTTTCTGCAACCGCTATAGCAGCACGAAGTCCGGCACCACCAGCACCTACAATTGCAACATCGGTCATGATGACCTGCATTTTATGCCAACCTCTACTGAAGGTCCGGTCTTTCAGCCTGGCAGCAGACTCCATCACAACCGGACAGGGTTAAGTGAAATCGTTGAAAGGAAACCTATTGGGAAATGTCTGGATACTGCCTATTGAGAGGATTTTCAGTGCTCACATTGAAAATCAGTATAGCTCTATTCAAGACCCTTACGGCTCATGCCATCGCAGTGGTCAGCCAAACCCGTTAACAAGTTAACGAGTTCAATATACTCACTAATAACATCTGAAGCAATCACGTGAAATCCCATAGATATGAGTATTCAACACATCCTGACTCTCACAGGGAAAAGTACAAATTCTGAACCATTTTCCTTCAAACAAAAACATTCAGAGAAATCAGTTTCTGAGCATGATGTGTAACAGACAGACATTTTCCTGTGGATAACGGTAAGCATCCCTGAGTCAGGGAGTGAGAAAAAAACTATAGAAGATTATATTTTCAAATATGAGTCACGATCATTGTGTCTCATCGAACATGGAGTGATCATTGGTAATACTGTTTACAGCTTCAGAATTAATTCTTTCAAAACGTTTTTGTAGTGCCTTGATCTGCAGATCCACGCTGGCATCAACCACCCCAACATCACTCTCCATGATACAATCCCCCGTAGACAGACGCTGATCCGAAACCAGGTTGATAAAGCCTACACCTTTGTATTCCGCCAGTATTTCATTAAGCCTTGCTTTAACCATCTTGAATTGACTGGGCGGGATACGAATGGTGACTTGCTTTTCATTTCTGACGTGCTGTAGTGCATTTTTTACCAGACTTACGGCAAGCTCTTCCTGATCATATTCACCAATTATTTTTTTAATCCCCGACATTAAAATATCAGCCAGAGCTTTCTCCACCTCTGAGAGATAGTTTATGGTTCGGCTGACGACCTTAAGCATTTGCTCAGCCTGATCAACCTTACTTTCTGCTAACCCTTCTTCAAAACCTCTTTGCTTTTCCTTCTCATAGGCCTGACGAGACTGCTCCAGTATTTCTCTGGCATGATCCCGGGCTTTCTTGATAATGTCTTTAGACTCAAGATAGTCTGCATAATCTTGTGTTTTCAGGACTTTCGCTGACGGGTCAATCGTCAACTGTCCGGAAGTCAGACGAACAGGTGACGCCATTCTCTATTCACCTCTTTATGTGCTTTAACGACCAGTGTCTTGCACTGATTGATATCCAGGTCCGACCTCTCTGAACTCCGGATAGTATCGCGAAATGAAACAGGCAGTTTTAATTCCAGCCTTTTGATAAAGGCAGGAGGACTGTCTGAGAAAGCCCTTCCGAGCACCTGAAAACCAGATTGCATAAGATAACGTTTAAAACTATCGAGATGATCCCAGTCAATCAAAAAACTTGGCCCCAGATCACTTCCGATGCGACTGAAAAACTGCGCCTTTTTAACAGCAAAACGAAACCCATCCTCTCCCAGTGTTTTCTTTAGCAACAGTCTTTCCTGCTTACGAAGGGTATTTCGAATAACACTTTCGTTTAGAATAATACCCAAATAAAAAGCCAGCTTTGTAATGGCTTCTTCGTTCGCCAGAGCTACTCTTTTGTGCTTTTCATCAAAGTCGTAATCATAGTCATTGCTCAGATCAAACTCTTTTAGTAAAAAATGAGACAGATGGTAATCTGCATTACCGGCTTTTCTGAGCTGTTTGACCAGTGGTGATAACTTGATGGTTTTCAACCAGCTGTGATGAATAAAGCGCACTAAGTACAGGTTAAATTCAGCAACGGACTGAAA
>NZ_JAHHPN010000629.1:0-3441 GCF_024606325.1 Endozoicomonas sp. ONNA1 | reverse complement strand
TGAGTAAGAGTGCGTTTGATTCTGAACTTTGCGAATGGTTCAACCAAACGGTATCGGGCATTGATCGTCCATGGTTGATACGCCGCAGTGATTTCAACAGTATCGATGAAAAATGCCATGAAATTCGTGTTAAGACTGAACAGGGTGAAGAGGAAGCCAAAACGGAAATTACCAAGAGGGTAGCTCAAACCCGGTGGCGGGCATCCGGTCTTTCCCTGAAGCCGAATCACTCGGATGATATTCTCACCCAGGCATTGTACCGACACTGGCAGCAACGCTGGTTTGATCATAATTTTGGCCAGACGGGCGTGGGCGTTGATAGCGTATTTCCCCTCACGATAGAACAGGGACTAACGCTGAATTTATCAGCTAACCGACCTTATCTTCTGGAGGCTGATCGGCGGATAAGTGACTGGAACTCCAAGGCAGTTCGATTGTGGCCTGCGTTCTGGCATCAGATAAGTGCACTGCCGAACCATTGGGTTGACGATTATATTGATGAAGCGTTAGCTGTTAACGGTGACAACGCTGCTGAACAACACCTGCCACAAGCTCACGAGAAACAGGCTCCGGCGTTGGATCAGAGAACGAATCATGAGCCACAACCCGTGACCGAAGCGTTGACCATTGGCAGTGATAACGTTCCTCAAAAATACATTCCAGAAAATGTCGGACAAATAGTTCCGGCATTGGACCAGATAACAGACTATGAGAACCAGGAGACGCAGCAACTTGACGATTATATAGTTTTCGACAAGCAGGACCATTTCCCCGGGATTTACCGTTGGTGGGCAGAGGATGTTTATGTGTCTGCTGAGGGTTATATCAAAGAGATCGATATTAGCAATAAGTACATGCAGGGGGCCGAATTCCTCATACCTGATCGGTTACCAGGGCATGATCAGGACGTGACATTAACCAGTGACCAAACGCTGGCAACCTTTGACTGGACATCGAACGATGGTCAATATGCATTGCCCAGCCTGACGGTTAACGACTATATCGTGGCCCTGCGTATAGAACCCGATTTGCCATTTATCCTGTTAAGAGATCGATATACCGGAATTCACACACTGTCTGTTCCGGGGGCCAAACCCCACCAGAGTATTCGCTTTGCTTATGTCGTAGAACAACGGGAACCGGGCAAAAAAACACGTACCGGAAGAGCCCGGCAAGCACAATCAACAGGTTTTGACGCCCGCTGTTGCGAAGGCATGGAAACAGTACTGAAGGAAGTGTTTACCAACATTAACGAACAACCACAGAAAGTACGGGAGCCTTTGCGGACAATACAAAACGCTAAAAACACGACGCAACGCATTGAGGCGATCAAGGACTATTGCCATCATTTTTCCGGTGATGCTAGACCAAAGCGCACACAAAATTTCTTTGAATTCCTGGTAACACAGCGACAAGGGAGCTGTCGTCATCGTGTGCCTGTTTTTATTGCTTTTTGTCGTTATTTTGGCATTCCATGTCGGCAAATTGCTAACCGCACCCACGCCTTTGCAGAGTGTTCCGCAGATGGAGGCCAAACCTGGATGTCAGTGGATTTGGGTGGGGCACCTGTCGAGGCAACAGAAATTCTGCCTGACTTCCAGCCCACCAGGAAGGTCAGTGCTTCCGGTACTGAGTCCAGGCAGAGTAGACAACTCCTGAGTGATGTCCTGAAAGGGGCTGATTTAGCACAACAGCAAGCTCTGGCAAAAGCCTGTGGCATGAGTTTTGAGGGACTGAAAAAAACGCTGGAGACAAACGGTGCATTGCCAAAAATCAATCTGAGTACTCTCGAAATTGTAAGGAACCTATGGCAGAGACTGGATTTACCCGGTTTTTCCGTGGGTGTCTCAATGTTACTGGAGATAGAAACATTGAGTGAAGACGAAAAGACATTGATCGGCGATCTGCCTCCCAACGTGAAATGTTGCTATAAACCGATGTCGTTGGCATTAAGAGAAATATTGCCCAACAGTGATGCAAACCAGGTCATTGAACTGCTCAAGTCATTGCACTCAAAAATGGTTGTTCAGAGCGGAGCAAGCCCACAGCAGTGGTTGAGTTCAATGTTGTACATTCTGAAATACAGCAACTTAGCCGAGCCTTCGGTTATTCGCTTTGCCCATGAAGCTCTGACTTCGGGCTGGCTGGATCCACAGCCGATGTATGAGAGTTATATTGCAGATGCCCTTCAGCACCATGAGCTATTGATGCGTCTGAAAGATGTCGATGAACTGGAGGTTGAAGCCGCTCATTCTCTGAAAAAGTGGTATCAGGCATTGCTGTCCGGGGAAAAAAATAGCCAGGAATGGCGGTTGGCTTATAAAGTCATTCAGGAGAAAGAAGTCGGTGCCTTTTTCGTCACTCATTGTCATGAAGGGTTTTCGCCCTTCTTTGAAGAGAACATTGCCAATCCATCTTTAAAGGACGTCTGGACGGACCAACCTGAGGGCGTCCCGAATATAGAACGAATGCTGGTGCGCCATCCTGCGTTTGCAAAGTTAAACTCGGCCAAGGCGAACCACCGTCCGGTGATTATCTTGGGTAAACCTTTCTGGGAAAACACATTAATTAATAAAAAAGTCGAGGCCCTGTATCAACTAAAAGTCGAGAAGAGCCCGAATCTAAAGCAGTTATTGGCAAGATACAGAGAGTCTCGTGCGACGGAAAATCAACGCAACAGGGAGCTGAATGCATTGACCAGACACATCAGTGATCTGAAAAAAAACAATCGTCAAAAAAGAAGTTACTACCGACGTCACAACCAGGATGCTTCTCTGGATCGGCTGTTTCGAGCTGAAGAAAAAGAATATGAAGAACAAAAGCGTGCTATCGACGAAAAGTACCGACCTATTCTGAGGGCCTGTGAGCTTTCACCCGAGGACAGAGACCTTTTTAGCAATTTGAAAACCAAATGCAAACAAGCGATTCTTCAGGCCTTCAGTCATTACCTGTATGGGTTGACACACTCGAAGGGTGGTCGTTTAACGCTTTGTTGGGCCAATGCAACCACCGGGTTTAACCATCATTCGAACAACTATGGCGCTCACGACCCATCTTCACCAGAAGAGCTCTCTGCCATGATGTCTGAAATCAATAGATCCTGGTGTTTTGAGGGCTCTCTCAGGAAAACCTACTTAAAGCAGGCACTTAAGGCCAGTGACGCTCTGGTGCTTAAATCCGCTGAGCTGACAACCATTGCCGAAGAGTTTTTGAGCAGCGTGAATTTGAATTCATTGTCTGACTCATTGGATAAGTGATACGCCACTGGAACTTTCATCCTGTCTGAAGGTCATATAAGCAAACAATTTAAATGCAGTCCTTCAGATCACAGGAGAGAGGTTGACGATGGATGGTCGGATTGGTGGGGAAGTAAAGAAACCCGTTCCTGGCAGCGGCGTGCCAGCCGATGCAGCAAAGCTGGAGTTATCGTCAAAAAAGAAT
>NZ_JAHHPN010000628.1:0-2304 GCF_024606325.1 Endozoicomonas sp. ONNA1 | reverse complement strand
CTCAATTTCTTGCAATCCTCGCTACGGACGCTTAAGTCCGACAGGCTGCTAGTACATGGTTTCAATATGTTTGGCGATCAACCCAGTGGTAGATAAGTGGTATTTTTCAGCTTCTCCATGGCAAAGGAAGAAGTCACTTCACTGAGCCCGGTCACACTGTTTACCAGCCGTTTGTAGAATACATCAAAGGCTGCCATATCCCTGACCAGCACTTTCATCATGTAGTCATACTCTCCGGCCATCCGGAAGAACTCAATCACTTCAGCAAAGTCACTGACTTCCGCGACAAAAGCCTCATACCATTCATTACTGTGATTTTGGGTTTTGATATTCACAAAAGCCGTGAGGTGCAAGCCCAGTTTATCGCCATCAAGCAGAGCTACTCGCTGAGTGATGTAGCCTTCTTCTTCCAACTTTTTTAACCGCTTCCAGCAGGGCGAGACGGTCAACCCTACCTTGTCGGCAATATCAGCTACTGGAATGGATGCATCCCGCTGAAGGCAATCAAGAATCAATTTATCCTTTTTATCAAGCATAATAGAAAATATTTTTTCTTTAGACTGAATAAATAATGACAAATTTGAAAACTTTTTTCCAGCTATCTAATATAAAATTTTCATCATAGGTAGTTATTAGCAACACTGTTTTCCAAGCCATTGAACGTATTAAGAGGATGTTGGCATGAGCACAAAAACCCGGGTCAGCCTTTTATTTGTCACTGTCTGCTTCATATGGGGTACGACATGGCTGGCTATGGAACTGGCTGTTGCTACCATTCCGCCGATTACCGCCACGGGCATTCGATTCGCAGTTGCAGCGCCTCTGATTATTCTGCTGGCCAGAATGAAAGGCGTTACCATCTGGTTTCCAAAGGATAAGTGTTTGGAGTTCATCCTGATCAGTCTGTTTTACTTTGCCATTCCCTTCACCCTTATGATTTTTGGCGAACAATATATCTCGTCGGGACTGGCCTCTATCATTTTCGCCAATATGCCTGTCGCTGTTCTGATTTTTTCGGTGTTACTTCAGCGCCATAAGGTAGCCATGCACCAGCTGGCAGGTCTGGTCATAGCGCTGGTCAGTCTGGTGACCATCATTGGTAACCAAATGTCAGTCAACAGCAACGGCAGCCTGATGGGTGTGGTTGCAATGGTTGTTGCTGTCCTCATGCACGCCCTGATTTACACAAATGTCCAGACTCGTTGTCAGGGTATTCATGTGCTGACCTACAATGCCCTCCCCTGTCTGGTGGCGGCGGTACTTCTGACGATTACCGGTTACTTCATGGAAACGCCGGATATCAGTAGCTTCTCGGCGCTCTCACTCAGCGCAGTGATTTATTTGGGTTCCGTGGCGGGGATTGGCGGCATTATGGCTTACTTCCAGTTAAACAAACTGGCCAGCCCATTCCAGGCCTCCATCTGTTTTCTCATCTTTCCGGTGATTGCGCTCTGTCTGGACAGCCTGTTGAATGGAAGAATGCTCAGCAATGAGTCTCTGTTCCTGACCCTGTTCCTGATGCTCGGTGTCTTTTTGACCAAATTGCCTGAAGCGACTTTCAGAAAACACAAGCTCTTATTTAAAAGAAGCTGAGTTTTCTTCCGCCATAAAAAAACCGGGACATTCACCCGGTTTTTTTATGGCTTATTCAGTGTTCATGATCACCGGCCCCATGAACGTGACCATGATCCAGCTCTTCTTCAGTCGCATCGCGTACTTCAACGACTTCAACCGCAAAATTCAGGTCTTCACCTGCCAGCTGATGGTTAGCATCAATCACTACTTCATCACCCTCAATGGCAGTAATTGTGACAATACGAGGGCCGATGGCAGTATCTGCATGGAACTGCATACCCACTTCTACGTCGTGCTCACCAAACTGGGCACGGGGTATAGGCTGCACCAGGCTTTCATCGTATTCGCCATAGGCTTCGGCAGCTTCCACAGAGACTTCCAGCTTGTCACCCGCTGCTTTTCCTTCCAGTGCACTTTCCAGACCGGCAATAATGTTACCCTCACCGTGCAGATAGGCCATAGGATCATGACCTTCGGAACTGTCCAGAACTTCACCCCCGGCATTTTTCAGGGTGTAATGAATCAGTGCGACTTTTTTGTCAGTAATTTTCATTGATTGAAAATCTCTGGAATGAATGAACGGACAGAATACCGGTCCGCCTGCAAAACGAACAGTTCTTTTTCTTGCCAGGGGCCACGCCCATGTCAAGAATCCCTTATTCAGACTCCATTGCGGACAGAGCAAACTCTGCCAACCTGAGATGAACCAGAGCCCTGTTTTCACCTCCT
>NZ_JAHHPN010000627.1:0-1247 GCF_024606325.1 Endozoicomonas sp. ONNA1 | reverse complement strand
GTTGTATGCCGCCCTGACCAAAGTCAGCGGCGTCTGGGTTCATCACCAACAAAAAAGTGTTAACTGGCAACTCGTAAAGCTCCTGTGCCTGGGAAGTATTCCAGCCACTTTGGCTACAGTATTCCTGTTGAAATATCTTTTCACCGGAAGCGATCATTATAGCCCGATACTTACTACCTGCCTTGGCTTTATGCTCACTTTGACAGCGCTGGTGCTTATATTTAGCAACAAACTCAGCAAATTGCAGTTTTACAACCGCAAAATCCTGTCCGGAAACAGGCTGAAATACTTTACAGTGTTAATGGGGATGGTGCTTGGCGTATTGGTCACTCTGTCATCTGTAGGAGCCGGGGCACTTGGCACAGCGATTCTCTTACTGATATACCCCACACTGGTTCCTGTGCGAGTAGTCGGCACTGAACTGGCCCACGCAGTACCACTGACCCTTGTCGCTGGTCTCGGTCATACACTCTTGGGCAATGTGGACTTTAACCTCCTGGGAAGCCTGATGATCGGCTCTGTACCGGCCATTTATTTTGGCACTAAAATTGGCAAGTACCTGCCAGAAAAAGTCATGCGCATGATTCTTGCTATTATTCTGCTGGTACTGGGTATTCACTATCTGATATGAGCCAACAAGATTCTACAATAATTGCAACGACTTAAAATTAAGCAAAATTATTATTCATGGGGTTGTAGCAACCATGGTTCTTGATTAGAGTGGACGACCGTCGCTGATCCCTGCAAGTCCGACTTATCCTTACCCGGGCAGGCAATCTCAGGCGCAAACCCGTGAGGGAGCAACAATCAAAATTGAGAGCGCAATCAATGGCCATATTACCAATTGAAAACCTGAACATTGAATCTCAGGACTTACTGGTCACTCCAGAGCAGCTGAAAAGTGAAATTCCCTTGAGCGAAGCTGCTGAGCGTACCGTTTCCGAAGGCCGTGAAGTTATCCGCAACATTCTCGATGGCAAGGATCATCGTCTGTTTGTAGTGGTAGGTCCCTGCTCTATCCACGATGTTGAAGCTGCCATGGATTATGCCGGGCGTCTGAAGAAACTGGCAGACGAGCTAAGCGATACTCTCTATCTGGTCATGCGCGTCTATTTTGAAAAGCCACGAACCACTATTGGCTGGAAAGGCCTGATTAACGACCCACACCTCAATGATTCCTTCAAGATTGAAGAAGGCCTGCACATTGGCCGTCGCCTGCTGATGGATGTCGCTGAGCTGGGTATGCC
>NZ_JAHHPN010000626.1:0-1782 GCF_024606325.1 Endozoicomonas sp. ONNA1 | reverse complement strand
CAATCGGGCAAAACCACCCTCGCCCGACATTTTCTGAACCGGCCTGAATATGAGGAGACCAGTAGCTACCTGACTCTGGATGATGAGAATATTCTTGCCATTGCCCGTAACGATCCCATCGGTTTGCTGCGTAGCCAGTCCCGGCCAGTGGTGATTGATGAGGTGCAGCGGGCACCTGAGCTGATTCGCACGATTAAATTGCTGGTGGATGAGGATCGTCAGCCCGGTTCGTTTATTCTGACCGGCTCTGCGGATCTGATGACCTTGCCGACGCTGGCAGACTCGCTGGCCGGACGTGCCGAGTTTGTCACCCTGTATCCTTTTAGCCAGGCAGAGCTAAAGCAAATCCCATCCGGACAGCAAGAAAGAGGCGATATTATTCACCAGTTACTGGCTCCGGACTGTCTCCCAGACGCTTTAAACCCTCTTGAATACGATCAGGTTATTTCAGCTATTGTCTGTGGCGGTTATCCGGAGGTTCAGCAGCGTTCGCCGGGGCGCAGAACCCGCTGGCACCGGGCTTATGCAGATGCCATTGTCCGAAGGGATATAGAAGAGGTGTTTCAGCTTCAGAAGCTGGATGCAATGGCGCAGTTGCTTAAGCTATTGGCGGCGCTGTCATCAGAATCCCTGAACTACGCCAGTCTTGGCAAGGCAGTGCAGATGGATAATAAATCGGTTCAGAAATACGTGTCGGCACTGGAAAATCTTTATTTGGTCAAGCGCATTCCGGGTTTTCATCGCAATGAACTGAAGCGGGCCATCAGGCAACCCAAGATACATTTTGTCGATACCGGATTGCTCTGTGCCATACGAGGCATTAACGAAACTGCAATTCAGGCAGATAGAAACTTGATGAGGTCGTTGATGGAAACCTGGGTGTGCACCGAGCTGTTAAAGGCTATTGCTGTCAGTGAAGAAGAGTGTCAGCTATTTCACTACCGGGATAAAAATAAACGAGAGGTGGATTTTATTCTGTCCGGCAACAACGGCCAGGCGACAGGCATTGAAGTGAAGGCAGGCATGACCATTAAGCGGGAGATGTTTGCAGCTCAGGAAATGCTCATAGAGGCAGGAAGTATCCGGCGGGGGGTGATTGTATATAACGGTGACAGGGTGTTGCCCTTCTCGAACAATCTGATGGCTGTACCGGCAGGATGTCTGTTCTGCCCCGGCGGGTTTTATATGTAGGAAGCAAAACGCTTCTGGATTACCAGTACCAAAGAAAAAAGCTGGTTAACTGGCTTCGCTCCCAGTTAACCGGCGACCTTGGCGAGGGTGAAATACTGACGGGCAGCTCGCCTCCGGACCGTTATTTTACCGGCATTTTGTTTCCTCTGTCCCAATACGAAGACGCTGAAGAAGATGCACCTGATAACGATGATCCTGATTCTGCCCAGTCGATCCGTTCAACCAGGCGTTACCAGCCTCCCTGTTCTGCAGGCATGTCATTTTTCCTGACGGGTAACAAAATTACGTTGCGGGTTTATTATTCTGCCTGGAGCTTTGCACCTGAAGGAAAGAGTCATTACCGCAATATCAAGGACTGGGTCAAAAGCTGTCTTACGGAAGATGGTGGCGAAGAGGTTGTTTTCAAAAAGCCTGATACCTTGGCAACTACACACAGCGAAACCAGAGAAGTGCTAAACAACCGGGGGAAAATAAACATTTTATGGCGTCTTCACGGGAAGGGTTAAAAACAGTTCGTAATAATCTATTATAATCTAAAACTATCTAATACAATCTCAAGAATGGATAAGAGATTAGTGAAGATAGGTGAGG
>NZ_JAHHPN010000625.1:0-1136 GCF_024606325.1 Endozoicomonas sp. ONNA1 | reverse complement strand
CACCGATGAAGAGGCCTGTGAAGCGGGTTATATCGAACAGAGCACCACGGCAACCGCGGATGTAAAAGACATCATGCTGGCTGATGAGATACTGCAAAAACTGCAGAAATATACAGAACAACTGGAAGGTATGTTCTGTTGCCCGGTAGATATTGAGTTCGGCGTGAATGACCAGCAATTCTACGTGTTCCAGTGTCGGCCAGTGACCCAGCTGCCGGGCAGTACCCATTTTTCAGCAGCAGCTCCCTCCCTGCCACTGGCTGAAGGAATCCTGGTCAGTGAAGGTTGCTGCAGTGGTGTGGCCCTGGTGGTCACCGAACCGGTCAGCGCGGAACAGATTCCGCCCGGTGCTATTCTGTTCGCCGATCACGCCAGTGACTGGATGCTGGCACCGGATATTTTGCACAGTGTGGGCGGCTGTGTGTTCCGACAAGGGGGAACCAACGATCATGTTGCCATCAGCCTGCGTCAGGCGGGTATACCCTGTCTGGTAGCCGGTTCTCAGTATTCTGAGGCGCTAACCCAAGCCAGCGGACAACAAGTAACACTGGTGGCAGGCAGTTTTGCCGGCAACCCCGGAGCCACTTTGCTGACCGGCGACCAGTCTGCCTACTGGCAGGCCAACAGCACCACTTCCGGTCAGGATATCATCAACTTGCCTGCGACCAGTCCTGCAGAACCACCCGACTTCACCAGGGTAGACACAGGTTTTGCCTGGCTGAATCGCCAGAATAACCGGTTACTGGACTACTTTCGCGCTGACCGGTTACTAAGCCATTGCCTTGGACCAGGGCGAAGCAAGGCAATCAGCATGTCAGCAAACCGATCGGACCTGTTACCACAGCTTGGCATGGAGATTCATCTTCTGCAGGACGATTTGCAACGATTTCTATCCGGTTATCGTCGCTTTTTAAATCTGGCCGCGGGGTATGAATCGAGCACCATACACTCCAAAGTTAAGCCCTTTATCAATGAACTCCCGTTGCTTGAAAAACAATGGAGTTGCCTGAAGGATGCCATTGATGACCTGTACACAAAAGTGGTAATGCCGCTGGCTTCCCGGGGAGAATTGCCCGCCCGGCGGACGAATTTCAGACAATGGCTGAGAGATTGCCAGACCTTGCTGGATAAATTGC
>NZ_JAHHPN010000624.1:0-1139 GCF_024606325.1 Endozoicomonas sp. ONNA1 | reverse complement strand
CACCGATGAAGAGATCTGTGAAGCGGGTTATATCGAACAGAGCACCACGGCAACCACGGATGTAAAAGACATCATGCTGGCTGATGAGATATTGCAAAAACTGCAGAAATACGCAGAACAGCTGGAAGATATGTTCTGTTGTCCGGTAGATATTGAGTTCGGCGTGGATGACCAGCAGCAACTTTACCTCTTCCAGTGTCGGCCAGTGACCCGGCTGCCGGGCAACACCCATTTCTCTGCCGCAGCTCCCTCCCTGCCGCTGGCTGGAGGCATTATGGTCAGTGAAGGTTGCCGCAGTGGTGTGGCCCTGGTGGTCACCGAACCGGTCAACGCAGAACAGATTCCGCCCAGTACCATTCTGCTTTCCGATCACGCCAGTGACTGGATGCTGGCACCGGATATTTTGCGACGTTTGGGCGGCTGCGTATTCAGACAAGGGGGCACCAACGATCATGTTGCCATCACCCTGCGTCAGGCGGGTATACCCTGCCTGTTGGCTGGTTCTCAGTATTCTGAGGCATCAGCACAAGCCAGCGGACAACAGGTAACACTGGTGGCAGGCAGCTTTGTCGGCAGCCCCGGAGCCTGTTTGCTAACCGGCGACCAGTCTGCTTACTGGCAGGCCCATAGCACCACTTCGAGACAGGATATTATCAGCTCACCCGCGATCGGTGCTGCTGAACCACCGAACTTCAACAGGGTCGACACAGGTTTTGGCTGGCTGAATCGCCAAAATAACCGGTTGCTAGAGTATTTTCACCCTGATCGCCCAATAAGTCGCTGCCTTGCCCCTGGTCGAAGTAAGGCAATCAGCATGTCAGCAAACAGATCGGATCTATTACCACAACTTGTCATGGAGATACTTCGGCTGCAGAACGATTTGCAACGATTTGTATCCGGTTATCTGCGCTTTTTGGATCTGGCTGCTGAGCCCAAACCGGACGCAATACCATCCGAAGTCCAGCCCTTTATCAATGAACTCCCGTTCCTCGTTGAACAATGGAGATACTTGAAGGATGCCATTAATGATCTGCGCTCAAAAGTGCTCTTGCCGCTGACTACCAAAGGAGAATTGCCCGCCCGACGGACGAATTTCAGACAATGGCTGAGAGATTGCCAGACCTTGCTGGATAAATTGC
>NZ_JAHHPN010000623.1:0-3359 GCF_024606325.1 Endozoicomonas sp. ONNA1 | reverse complement strand
GATTCTGCAACTGTTGGAAAAGGCGGTTCTGCACTTTTTTATGGCCTCTGTTCAGCCAAACAATCAAGAGGCAAAGAATACTGACAATGATTATTTTCAGCCGTCCCTGCAACATAATGAAGGAAACCTTGAAACGGCCATAGCGCCCTCACACGGTAAACTTGTGGCACCGTTGCAGCTACTTGTTAAAACGTTGACGCCAGAGGGGAGTATCTGGAATTCAGAAAAGCATCGCACCGTTCTACCGATTCTATGGGGACTGCACCCCAGTGTATTTAAAAATTTTATGGTAGAGCCCGGAGCCTCATCATCCGGATCTTTCAAAAGATTCAAAGCCAGTCCGGTTGTGAACACCGCTATTTTTACCGAAAAACAAGTCGAGCTGCTTCAAAAACTTGTTGATGATAGAGTCCACGAATTCACAGAAGATGAATTTATGAACGTTGTCGACTATTTTTCACCAATAAATTTTGGAAAAGATAGGTATGGTCCTTATTTAGAGTCACCTGCCTTGATAAAAGGATTTGTAAGGAATGGTATTTTAAAATTTAACGAAATACCAAAAGATAAAGTAACAAAAGATATGTTATTGGTTAAGAATAATCTTTCCGGGTATGGCTACGATCGATATGGATACACTCAACTACCTGATGAATTGAAAAAAGATCATGATTTTCTTATTGAATACTCAAGGCTCAATGGTATTCCTTTCGGTACACCACCCGAGCTGGCAGCTTTTATTTATGGTTATCTGGATATTACGGCGAAAATAAAATCCCTGAAAGCACTCCCAGCCAGTTTTAAAAGTGAAAATGATGAATTATACGAAGAACTTATTCGTTCAGGAATGATAGAGCTTAGAGACCTTCCGGAGCCTATTAAAAATAAAAATAAAGAGTACTGCCTTTCACAATTAGCAGATGGCTTGTGTCAATTGTCAGAGGTTCCGGCTCATTTTATGACAAAAGAATCTATCCTGGATTCAATCAATGGTAATCATTGGTATCTTAATTTCGGTGTGATTTTCTCTGGTTTCTCCGGTTTATCTGCTTTATCTCCTTTCTCTGGTAGATACAATATGTTTACCAGAGACCCTGTCTTTTTTGAAGAACTACTGCTCAAAGCTGTCACAGTTGATTTGGAAATGTTTCATAGATTTAATTCTTTATTCGAAGGTGGTTACGATCTCTGCTTAGAAGAGGTATATTCTTTTGCCTCAAAGAGATATAAAGCAGACAGAGAAAAATTTGATTTGTTATTAAAAAGATTGATAAAAGCCAACCCTTTTGTTTTAGTTTATGCTGGATATTTTAATAAACGTTTGTCTAAGGTATTAGTCGATGCAGCAAAGGACTCATTGTTGGAAATATTAAACAGTAGACCCGAAGTAAGCCGGGGTTTTCATGTTTCTCTCCTTGATGAATTCTTTGAAAAGGTGAATGCCGATAACGATTTTAAAACCCATGTCCTGAATATTGTTTATCAATATATGCCTAATCAGAATGAGAAACGCGAAAAACTTCCGGAGGGACTCCTGAAAGCGCAAGACGACATAGTGCTGAAGTCTGAGCCCTTTGGCAGGGGGATTGACCACTTTCTGACCAGGAACTTACGGCCCGACAACCCTCAGATTGTACTTGACTATATTGAACAGAATGCATGTTTTTTGTACTTTTTTAAAGACAAAGAGTATCTGGAGAAATGCAGCGCTGACCCAATAATCCGGCAAAAATTCATACACGTACTTGCACAAAAGTTAGTTGCCGATAAATTAGAATTGTTGAGGACTTGGCAAAAACGCCTTCCACGGCCATTACTGGATGATACTCTGGACTTTCTCAAAGATCCGGCACTTTTCTTTAAACTGGATTCTTCTGACCAATTGACAGAACCCGTTAATCCTCTCAAATTTCAACTGCCCAATACTTCGGCATTCGGATTGGTAGTGGCTGCAGCTGCCCGAGGATTTGGTTTTCATCCTGCGGATGAAGAGTCCGGTCGTCAGTTACAATCAAGATTTGATCGTGCGGGTGAAACACCCTTTCAACGGGTTTATCCCGGTCAACATCCATTAACACTCTTTGAGAAAGAAGGCACCATCGTTGATGGTCGTACACTGGCAATAGCCAATGGTGAGGTGGTTGATCATTATAAGTTCCAACGGGTTGGAGAGTCTCTGGCTACCCTGGCGCGAGAAGGCATTATGCATGAATTTATTGCCAAAAATGACCGCTTGAAAAGCCAGAAACCCCGTTTTGGCGATTTTCTCGTCGTACTGGAAAAGGATCTTCCCCAGAGTACACAAGGTTTCACTGACCGTTTACAAGTGAACTATGTTGATGGTGAAAGAGCCTTCCTGGTTTACTATTTCCAGGCGACGGACAACTATAGCAAGTACGCCCACACTCCTGATGAAACCAGCACTCCTTACGCTGCTGCTGAACGGGGTCTATTGAATAGCATTCATGATATTGGCGTACTGAATGGCAACTTTGGCATTATACCTGCGTCAACGATGCAAGCATTTCACTGTAGCGGATGTCGTTGGGTGTTCCTAAGCCCGTTGTTGAAGAACACGATTTTTTTTGCCTTTCCATTACCCGGCAAATTTGAACGCTGGATCGAAGCTATTGAACGTCCTCAATTTGGCTGGAATGGGTTACGGGATTGGGGCGATATTGAGTTTTACGGCTCTATGAAAAGCGGCCTGACTGCCAGAAACTCAAAAACGTCGGGTTATACTCCTGAGGTTTTTCAGCGGCTAAGCTTTGCCAATGCTCTGTGCGAAAACCTGTTGGCAGCCGTGTTGTTAAGATCACGCTTGCGTCGGGAATCCCCGGATTATCATTATCAAATTCCACAGGCCGTGAAAGAGACAGAAAACTTTATTGAACAGCTACTGAACGAATACCTTTCGGGTCTGTTTGCAAAAGAAAAAGAACGACAGCCCAAATCAAGATTGCAAACATTTATGCGGTTTGACGATGCCAAATACCGTTCATGGTTGACTCGTACAGCTCAGGAGATCCTTTACTGGACTGCCCCGCAACCTGATGAGGTCACAGACCCTTGTGCATCTACCCTTTCCAGTGAGTGCTACTCAGAACACTTAAAGCGAACCGGGCATCTGGATAAAATACTGTACCCAGCAGCTTTACATCCCCTGGAAGCGCATAAAAAATTTCCCAGAGACTTCCGCAGGGCCAATGGTCAGCCCTCTCTCGGAGCCGATAGGGCTGTCTTTCCACTGGTCAGTCTGGTCAAGGGACTGACGTTGTTTGCCAGCCATATTTTTGCATTCGCAGACCAATACATGGCCGGGGATAATCCAGAATGACGTTGATATTCACCGGTGCCCC
>NZ_JAHHPN010000622.1:0-1411 GCF_024606325.1 Endozoicomonas sp. ONNA1 | reverse complement strand
ATATCATCAAGCTCCATGCCACTCCGGGCGAAGAAGCGCCTGAGACGTTTACGCCCGGAGTCGATCACTGGACCAGATCGTTACTTAATCGCTGTCGCTTTTTTAGGGACAAAGGGCATCGTTCTGGTTTACATCAACAGGCTTGCGCTTTCGATGTTCTCTTTTGTGAGTCGACAGCGTTTGAGCATTCTTGCAGACCTTTCCACATGGCCGCTGTATGCCATCCTCTCCGACCACTGCTGCATAACAGGTCTGTTGTCCTCTGTGGTATCTGCTTTTGTGCTCCGACAGGGCTTTAATATTCTTGAAGACCTTTCTGCATGGCCGTTCTATGCCATCCTTACTGATCTCTGCCCCTTCACAGGTTTGTTGTTCGCTATGGTCTCTCCTTTTGTGATCTGACAGGTCTTGAGCACTCTTGCAGATTTTTCCGCAGGGTCGCGGCTGGCCATCCTCCCCGGCCAAGGTTACGTTACAGGTTTTTTTTCCGCTGTGCCTCTTTCTTTTGTGAGCCGACAGGGCTTTAATATTCTTGCAGACTTTTCCGCATGTCAGGTGTTGGTCCTCTCCCCCGTCCACTATCACATCACAGGTTTTTTGCCCGCTGTGAAATAATCTTTTGTGCTCCGACAGGGCTCTGGCATTTTTGAAGACCTTTCCACATGGCCGCTGCAAGCCGTCCTTCCTGACATCTGTCTCTTCACAGGTTTGTTGTTTGGTGTGGTCTCTTCTTTTGTGCTCCGACAGATCCAGCCTGCTATTGCAGACCTTCCCGCATAGTTGTGGCTGACCATATTTCAGGTTCACTATCACGTCACAGATTTTTTCCCCAATATGATATCTACTTTTGTGATTCAACAGAGCTTGAGCATTCCGGAAGATCCTTCCGCAAAGCCGCTGCTGGCCATTCTCCCAAGTTACTGTTGCGTCACAGCTTTTTTGCACGGTGTGCTTGCTGCTTTTGTGACTCGACAGGACTTTAGTATTCTTGAAGACCCTTCCGCATTGTCGCAGCTGAACATTCTTCCCGATCATGACCACGTTACAGGTTTGTTGTGCGGTGTGGTATCTGCCTTTGTGATCCGACAGAGCTCTGGCATCCCTGCAGACCATCCCGCATGGACGCTGTTGGCCATCCTCCCCAATCACTGTCACGACACAGGTGGGTTGCGTGGCAGCGTCAGTTGTAAAAGCAACCCCTGCACTCATTGATTCCAATGATTCCATTGAGTTGCAGCGTCCGCTTGAGGTGCCATCCACGGCACGCACATGTAGCTTAACTTGTGGGTGAGAATCGCATTGGAGTTGAATAATAGTGAGTTGATCCAATGTTTCGAAGAGTGAGAAATCTGTAAGGTCTTCAGAATCAAAACGACCTGTGCAACTAAAGCAATATCCATCGGCCAAATGA
>NZ_JAHHPN010000621.1:0-4481 GCF_024606325.1 Endozoicomonas sp. ONNA1 | reverse complement strand
TCATTTGGCCGATGGATATTGCTTTAGTTGCACAGGTCGTTTTGATTCTGAAGACTTTACAGATTCCTTGCTTTTCGAAGCACGGGATCAACTTACTATCATTCAACTCCAATGCGATTCTCACCCACAATCTAAGCTAAAAGCGCATGTCGTGGATGGCACCTCCACCGATCGCTGCAACTCTATGGAGTCAATGAGTGAAGGGGTCGCCAGCGCTGCCACGCATCCCGCCTGTGTTGTGACAGTGATTGGGGAGGATGGCCAGCAGCGTCCATGCGGAATGGTCTGCAAGGATGCCAGAGCTCTGTCGGACCACAAAGGCAGATACCACACCACACAACAAATCTGTAACGTGGTCATGATCGGGAAGAATGGTCAGCTGCAACAATGCGGAAGGATCTACAAGAATGCTAAAGCCCTGTCGAGTCACAAAAGCAGAAAGCATAGCGGACAAAAAAGCTGTGACATTGCAGTCGCTTGGGAGAGCGGTCAGCAGCGGCTTTGCGGAAGGATCTTCCGGAATGCTGAAGCTTTGTCGTATCACAAAAGCAGAGATCACATCGGGCAAAAAATTTGTTACTTCATAGTGGTCGGGGAGAATGGTGAACAGCAGCCATGCGGGATAGTCTGCAGTAATTATAAAGCCCTGTTGAAACACAAAAGAAGCATCCACATCAGGCAATCAATCTGTGAAGAGATTGTGATTCAGAAAGATGGCCAGCAGCGACCATGCGGAAAGGTCTTTCAGAGCTCTAAAGCCCTTTCGGATCACAAAAGATCCCACAGCGGGCAACAAACCTGTAACGTGATCGTGGATGGGAAAGATGGCCAGCAGCGGCCATGCGGAAAGGTCTGCAAGAATACCAAAGCTCTGTCAACTCATAAAAGCGGAGAACACACCGGACAAAAAATCTGTGACATAACAGTCATTGCAGAGGATGGTCACAAGCAACTATGCGGGATTGTCTGCCAGAATGCCCGAACCTTCTCGGATCACAAAAGAATGATCCACAGCGGTCAACAAACCTGTAAGGTGACGGTGACCGGTAAGGATGGCCAGCGATGGCCATGTGGAAAGGTCTTGGAGAATGCTAAAACCCTGACGGCTCACAAATTCACATTCCACAGCGGACAAAAAACCTGCGACGAGAACGTGCTTGGGGAAGATGGTCAACAGCGACCGTGCGGGAAAGTTTGCATGAGCTCCAGAAGCCTGTCGGATCACAAAAGAAAAGACCACTCCGGTCAACAAGTCTGTAACGAGACCGTGGTCGGGCGGGGTGGCCGGTCGCGGCCATGCGGAACGATCTGCAAGAATGCCTCAGCTCTGACCAATCACAAAAGTGGATACCACACGGGGCAAAAAACCTGTGCCATGACAGTAGTCGGGAAGGATGGTCAGCAACGACCATGCGGGACGATTTGGAAGAATGCCCGAGCCCTGGGGGATCACAAAAAAGTCACCCACACCCAGGAAAAAGCCTGTAACGAGACCGTGGTCAGGAAGGATGGCGATCAGCAGACATGCGGGATAGCCTGCAAGAATGCCAAAGTCCTGTTGGACCACAAAAGAATACATCGAAAACGCAGGCATCCTGATCTGGACGAGGACTTCAGGACTCAAAAAGTTAAAGTGAATAAGTAACGATCTGGTCTGGTGCATGACTTCAATAGTTTTTTAACAGAAAGCCTTTATCAGAAAAACATGCTTATTTTCTTGATCTATCCTTCCTCTCTGTGAATCAGAATGCAAGGATGGAATTATTAAACACTCACTCTTTGCGGCACTGATGTTATTGTTGCTACTACCGTTGTTGTCTGTCGTCTGTCAGGCCAAACCGTGTACGAAACGCTTTACTATCGAGCTTGAACAGAAGGCAAACTGTCCGACAAACCAGAGCATTTCTATAAAGCAGCGTGGCCCGCATAGATTTTCAGATGCTGTCAACACAATCGGCTTCGCAGGACAACCTTCATCACCTGATCAGAAACCACTCAGACCCGGCGGTTATGGGATAAAAACGATCCTTATTGGATCCATTTTATGGCAATGGCTTTACGCCACTCAACTGCTGGTTGGTTTCGAACTGATCCTGACCATCAAAGGCGCCCCTTTGTATTCCAAGCCTTATTCATGTGTACGTTTAAAAGCGGTTGTCGCCGTCTGTTGGCTTTTAAAAAATGCTTGGAACCAGGGCTCATCAAGGTTTAACCCGATTGAACAAGAAGAGGCAAGATCTCAGCTAACACGAGGGTATCACCCGTTTGCGATCACCACTATAATGCTCGGCTCTGGAGATAACTTGCCACAATACCCGCCATCAGAATCATCCGGCCAGCAACTCCCGGCAGCCAACAACTACTCTGCATGTTATTTCGCTCATCTCCTCTATTCTGACTCTGACGATGGTAACGAAAACCCTCAACAATACTTACACACTTTAGATTTAAATTGTTTCGTCCATCCATGTAGTGGCGTTTGTCAATTTCGGCCATCATTCGATAGTGGTGAGTCCATTGAATGGCCGCCGATTACCGCACAAAGTTCATGTCCCCATTTGACTGATGGATATTGCTTTAGTTGCATAAGTCGTTCTGAGCCTGAAGGCGCTATAGATTCCTCACTTTTCGAAACATTGGATCGACTCCCAGACATTCAACTCCAATGCGATTCTGCCCCACAATTTACGCCACAGCCGCACGGGAAGGTTTACAAGAATATTAATGCCCTGACGGATCACAAAGACAGATACCACAGGAGACAACAAATCTGTAACGTGATCGTGGTCGGGGAGGATGGCCAACAGCATTTGTGCGGGGAGGTCTGCAAGAATAGCAAAGCTCTGGCGGATCACAAAAGCAGATACCACTCCGGACAACAAACCTGTGACGTAATCGTGGTCGGGAAGGATGGCCAACAGCAGCCATGCGGAAAAATCTGCAAGAACATTAAAGCCCTGTCGACTCACAAAAGCGGGGAACACAGCGGGCAAAAAACTTGTGACGTAACAGTCATCGGTGAGGATGGCCAGCAGCGGCCATGCGGGAAGGTCTGCAAGAATGCTCAATCTCTGTCATCTCACAAAAGCAGCTATCACAGCGGGCAAAAAAACTGTGACGTTATGGTGGACGAGGAGGATGGTCAACAACGGCCATGCGGAAAGGTCTGCAAAAATGCTCGCTTTCTGGTGGATCACAAAAGAAGCGTTCACAGCGGGCAAAAAACCTGTGACGAGACTCTGGTTGGGGAAGATGGCCAGCTGCGACCCTGCAGCAGAATCTGCAAGAATGCTCAAGCCCTGTCGTATCACAAATTCAGACAACACCGCCGGCAACAAACCTGTGATATGACCCTGTTCAGCGATGATAGCCAACCGCGACCATGCAGGACGGTCTATAAGAGTGCTGCAGTCCTGTCGGGACACAAAAGAAAACATCAAAAAAACAAACCTGATGATCTGAACCTGAACGATCACCTCAGCCCAAAAAAGGTAAAGTGAATCAATAACGATCTTATCTGATACCCGTCATGTTTTTTCATTGCCAGCTCTGATGTTAAACAGATGGTAGTTAACAGAAAAGCTCGCTTATTTTCTTGATCTATCCTTTCTCTCTGTAAACCAGAATGCAAGGATAGAATTATTAAGCACTCAATCTTTGCGG
The DNA here is from genome assembly GCF_024606325.1 of Endozoicomonas sp. ONNA1. Lineage (NCBI taxonomy): Bacteria > Pseudomonadati > Pseudomonadota > Gammaproteobacteria > Oceanospirillales > Endozoicomonadaceae > Endozoicomonas > Endozoicomonas sp. ONNA1. The sequence continues at coordinate 818 of NZ_JAHHPN010000621.1, read as the reverse complement.
CAACAGTGTTGCTGCTGAATTTGTTATCTGTGGGATGTCAGGCTAAACCGTCGACAGAGCTTTTCACTGTCAAGTTTGAACAGAAGGCAAAATTTCCATCAAACCAGAGCTTTTCTATAACACAGCGTGACCTGCATCCAATTTCAGGCATTGTCAACACAGACAGCTATGCAGGATCAGCTTCACTACCTGATGACAAACCATTTGGACCCCACGTTTACGGGATACAATCAGCCATTATTGAATCAATTTCGTGGCAGATGCATTGCTCCACTCACCTGCTGGTCGGTTATAAACTAATCCTGACCACCAGAAATGCTCCTCTGAATTCCAACTCTTATTCATGGCTACCTCTGGAAGTGTTTGTCGCTGTCGGTTGGCTCTTAAAAAGTTATTGGAACACCTATTCACCACTGTTTAACCCGGTTGAACAACAAGAGGTTACAGCCGTGCTGACACGCCAGAATCAACCGTTTAAGGCTATCGCTACAATGCTGGGTTCTGGAGAAAACCAACAACTGCATCAGCCATCAGAGCCGTCCACCCGGCAAGCCCGGGAACCCACTACACAGCATACTGACTCTTTCACTCGCCCGCCGAATTCAGACTATGACGGCGGTGACGGTGACCCTGAACAACACCAACATACTTTGGGCTTAAATTGTTTCATCCACCCCTGTCATGGCATTTGTCAGTTTCGAACAATATCCGATAGCATTGACCCCGCTGAATGGCAGCATCACTTCGGACAAAGTTCATGCCTTCATTTGGCCGATGGATATTGCTTTAGTTGCACAGGTCGTTTTGATTCTGAAGAC
>NZ_JAHHPN010000620.1:0-3831 GCF_024606325.1 Endozoicomonas sp. ONNA1 | reverse complement strand
TCGGAGATGACGATAGATTGAGTTTGGCCGTTACCTCAGAGCAGACCTTTGCAATCGGTTCATCCAGCTTTGCTCTTTTGGCCGGAATGCTATTATCAGACACGCCGTTATTACGAACGGGTTTGTTTATTTCTCCACCAATCTGACCATCCATGGTTGATCTCCCTACTGCAATCTGAAGGACTCAATTGAAACTGTTTAATAATATGACCTTAAAATCGTACGAAAGTTTCATTTGGAGAGTATTTCGTTGCCATTAATGGACATCACCAAACTATTATCATCTGTCCAATGCGTCACAAATCGAATTCAAATTCACGCTGTTAATAAACTCTTCGGCAATTTTTGTCAGCTCATTGGATTTCAGCAGCAGAGCATTACTGGCGTTTTGTGCTTCCCGCAAGTAGGCATCTTCAACCGTTTTTTGGAACTGGGAAGAGCTATCAATGAGCGTCATCATGCCATACAGCTCTTCTGGAGAAGATGGCTCATGAGCGCCGTAGTAGTCCCGCTTGAAAGTGTTAGAGCCGAGAGCAGCACTGGCCCAACAATACCTTAAGCCACCACCTTTCGAGTGTGTCATTTCATACAAGTAATGACTGAAGGCCTGCAGGATCCCTTGCTTGCATTTGTTTTTTAAATCGTTCAGAGTGCGCTTTTCGTACCATAGGTCCAAACTGGGCTTTGATTTGATCGTTTCGGATAACTTCTTCAATTCCGGGCTGTTTTCAAGTTTCCGTTGAAACAGGGCTTCGGCTTTTTCCTTAATCATTGTGCTGTCCCATAAAGGCTGACCCAGGATAATCACCGGACGGTGATTCGCCTTGCCTGAGGTTAACTGTGGAAACGCGGGCTGGCTTACCAGCATTCGTTCTACATTCGGAATCCCCCCGGGTTGGTCCGTCCAGGCATTCTTTATAGATCGATTGACAATCTGATCTTCAAGGAATGAAGAAGAACCCTCATGACAATGAGTGATGAAGATGGCATTCATTTTTTCCTTTTGGAAGCGCTCATAAATCAACTGCAATTGCTGGCTATTTTTTTCCCTGGACAACAATGTCGTGTACCACTTTTTCAGGCAATGGGTGGCGGCAACCTTGAGTTCATCGACGCCTTGCAGACGCACCAAAAGCTCATGATGTTGTTCGGCAGTGATAATAGAGGACCACGAGGACGGCAGTGGATCCAGCCAACCCAATAACAGAGCTTCACGGGCAAAGCGAATCACCGAAGGCCTGGCCAAGTTACTCTTCATCAGTATATCCACGTTTGAACGCAACCATTCGTAAGTGTCTACTCCGGCCTGTTCAATCATTTTTGAATGGAGTGACTTGAGTGGTTCAATGACCCGATCTTCATCACTGTCAGACAATATTTGTATGACTGCCTCCGACATCGGCCTATAGTCACGCTCAGTTCCTCTTACCGTACCGACCAAGTTCCGGTTGGGGCTTGTCAATGCTTTTGTCTTTTGCAACTCAAGTATTGAGACACCCAGGGAAAACCCGGCTAAATCTTTTTCCTGCCAAAGTTTCTCTACCATTGTGGAAATTGAGAAAATAGACCAATAGGTTATTGGTAATACAATGCCTGTCTGAACCGTTTTCTTCAGTTCCTCAAGGCTTATGCCACAGACTTTAGCCAGAGCCTGCTGTTGCGCTAAATCAGCAATCTTCATGAGGTCCTTCAGGAGCTTTATCACGTGCTCCTCGATCTCGCCTGGCATAGGGCAGTCATCAATGACATTCCCGCTGGACTGTAATTCAGAGGTGATTTCTGTTAACTCCCCGGGCGCCCCGCCCAAATCTACTGATTCCCAGGTTTGACCTCCATCCGCAGAATACTCAGCAAAGCTGTGGACAATGCTATCCATTTGCCGGCAGGGGATCCCAAAATAACGACAAAAAGCGATAAAAACAGGCACACGATGACGACAGCTACCTTGTTGCCGTGTTACCAGGAAGCGAAAGAAATTTTGTTGGGCTTCTGGTTCAGCTTCACCGGAAAACTGTTTGCAATACTCCGTGATCGCGTTAATTCGTTGCCTGGTGTCTTTAGTGTTTTTTATCGTCCGCAAAAGCTCTTTCATCTTGTCGGATGGATGTCGGCCAATATTTGCAAATAGCTCTTTCAGTACGTTTTTCACACCCTCTGAACAATGGACGTCAAAAAGTATTGATCGTTCTGGCCGGGCTTTTTTAGCACTGGTTTTTTCGCCCGGTTTTCGGGGTTCTACGATAAAAGTGCATTGAATACTTTGGTCTGCTTTTGCCCCGGAAATAAACAGTGTGTGAAGCCCGGTATATCGATCCCTGATCAGTTTATATGGCAAATTGGGTTTTATCCGCAGGGCCACGACAGAGTCATGAGGCGTCAGGCTGGGCAATGGGTATCGACCATTCTTTGATGACATCTCAAGGGTTGCCAGCGTTTGATCTCTGGTTAATGCCATTTCCCGGAGATTCTCTGGTAACGGATCGGGGATGAGGGCTTCGACCCCCTGAAAGTGTCGATCATCGAGCTTGATCTGTTTGACAGCACCCTCAGGCGTCACATAAATATCCATTGCCCGCCAGCGATCCATTGCAGGGGAATGGTTCTGCTTGTCAAAAATTCTCTTAAATTCAACCTTTGGCGTGTCCTGATCCTCGTAGTTCGTTCTTTGGTCCAGTGCCGGTGCTTCTTCCCCCTGGATTTCTGGATTGTATGGTTCAGGAGCGTCATCACCGCTAATAGCTGATGCTTCGTTAATAAAATCCGCTATCAAATGGTTTGGCAGATCACTGATCTGATGCCAGAGCGCTGGACACAATTGAGCTTCATTGGCGTTCCACGCCTCTATCTGCTGATCAGCTTCCCGAAGATAAGGCTGGCAAGCCGGTGTTGCCAGCGTTTGTTTCTCTTCTTCCGTCAGAGAAAAGACGCTATTGGCATCTACGCCTGTCTGGCCGAATTTATGATCAAACCAGTTTTGCTGCCAGTGTCGGTAAAGTGCCCGGGTGAGGGTATCGTCCGACTGATCCGGTTTCAGGGAAAGACCGGATGCCTGCCACTTGGCCTGGGCCACCATTTTGATGATTTGCGTTTTGGCTTCCTCTCCACCCAGACCCGCCTTAATACGTATTTCATGGTGTTTTTCATTGATGCTGTTGAGATAACTTTGTCGTATCAACCAGGGACGGTTAATGCCCGATACTGTTTCGTTGAACCACTTGCAAAGTCCGGAATCAAGCTCACCCCTTCTCATGTTAAGAGCCATGGCAAGAGCAGATGATTCGGGCAACTCCTCCAGCGATATTTTGGCGGCCATCAGATAAAGGCGGTAGTGCTGATTGAGGCATTGATGAAGCCCTTCTTCGGTAAAATCACCCCCTTGGATGACGGCCCTGGCCACATTCTGTAAATCAAGACTGGTCGGCTGCAACGGCACTTTTTTCTGTTTCAGGTCAGCCCTCAGACCACAATGTTTTCTGGTCAGTTTTTCAGCCAGGATTTTCCCCTGCGGGTTATTTGGCAACACTTTCTCAGCAATGGTCTGCAATTCTGCCGGGCTGTACTGTCGGATGGGTAAGTGTCGGAAACGCCCTTTCAGCGCCGGTGATAGCGGTTTGCGTCCGCTGTACTCCGGTGGATTTGTCGTGGCAAACAGATGGAAACCCGGATGGGCGTCACCGGCCAGTATATCGTTTAACTCGCCTTCCAGGTGCTGGCTGTCAATCAGATTCATTTCCGAAATCACCACGATGCCGCCATGAATTTTTGCCGTCTGGATTTTTTCACACACTTTGTCCCAGGAACAATCACAGGCATTCAGGAGAAAGACCTCTG
>NZ_JAHHPN010000619.1:0-7131 GCF_024606325.1 Endozoicomonas sp. ONNA1 | reverse complement strand
ACCTGCTCAGCACGATAACTTGAGCGCACCAGGGCACCGGCCACGACTTCAACAAAACCTCTTTCCAGGCCCCACTGACGATACTTCTCGAACTCTTCGGGCGTCACGTAACGTTCAATTGGCAAATGGTTTTTGGTGGGTTGCAGATACTGGCCCAGAGTCAGGATATCGCAATCAATGGCCCTGAGATCATTCATAGTCTCAATGATTTCGTCCTCGGTTTCACCCAGACCCAGCATCAGGCTGGTTTTGGTGAGTACGTCGGGTCGATATTTTTTGGAGTGAGCCAGAACAGCGAGCGTCTGTTCATAGCTGGCACGCGGGTCACGAACAGGATGTGTCAGTCGTTTAACGGTTTCAACGTTCTGAGCGAAAACGGCAATACCGCTGTCAACCACAGTTTCTACATCTGCCAATACACCCAAAAAATCCGGTGTCAGCGCTTCAACGTCGGTTTCAGGATTGACTTCCTTCACCCGTTTTACGACGGCGGCATAATGACCGGCACCGCCATCTTCAAGGTCATCACGGTTAACAGAGGTCAGAACCAGGTATTTCAGGTTCATCAGTTTTACGCTGTTGGCCGTGTGGTCCGGCTCCTCCTTATCCAGCCAGCCTTTGGGGTTCCCGGTATTCACCGCACAGAAGCGACAGGCACGGGTGCAGACATCGCCCATCAGCATGATAGTGGCGGTACCGGAACTCCAGCACTCATTGATGTTGGGGCACATGGCTTCTTCACAAACGGTACTCAGTTTGTGCTCATGAACAGTCTCTTTGACTTCTTTGAACTTGCTGCCGTACCTGGGCTTGATTCTCAACCAATCCGGCTTGCGCATAAAAGGCTGAACCGCTTCATCGGAGCGACTGCTGGCCTTGATGCCATTCTTGATGGCGGTAATGCCTTTTTCATTGACAAATTTCTCGCCACTCTGAATGGTAACAGCCGGAATCTGGACGGTTGGAATCAGGTTGCTATCGGTCATAGAATCCCAGTTATGTCGATCAGTTGTACCGTTTGTGAACCCGTTCGTTCACTAACTTGAATTTGGAGACAGATTGCTCAGGCCTCTTGAGCCAGATCAAGCTCTGCTTCTTCCTTTAGTGTTTGCGCCTCATTATACCCAAGTTCCTCCATGAGACACTCAAGTAAGCGACTGCTCACTTCATCCCATTGTACAGGATTTCGAAACTCCCTGAGCTGGGCGACCTGTAAACCCTCATAACCGCAGGGGTTGATGCGGGTAAACGGCTCCAGATCCATATCCAGATTGATACTCAGTCCATGATAACTTCTCATCTGCCTGAATCGCAGCCCCAGGGCCGCAATTTTGGCACCATCAATATAAACACCGGGGGCGTCAGGTCTGGCGCAGGATTCGACACCATAGCTTGCAAGCACTTTGATGATGGCATTCTCAATAGCTGACACCACTTTTCTGGGACCACTGCCTGAGCGGCGAACATCCATCAGCAGATAGACCACCAGCTGACCCGGACCGTGATAAGTAACCTGACCTCCGCGATCCACCTGAACCACGGGAATATCTCCGGGTGCCAGAACATGCTCGGGTTTGCCGGCCTGCCCCTGAGTAAAGACAGGATCGTGCTCAACAAACCAGAACTCATCAACCGTCTGCTCATCTCTCTGTTCGGAAAATGCCTTCATAGCCTCGAACACGGGCTCGTAGGGCTGCCTGCCCAGATAGCGGATATTCAGCTTCATCAAAGTACCATTTGCACCCGGCCAGTAGCTTTAAGGTCTTCGAAGATCGCTTTCAGCTGAGGCTCTCCGGTGGCGAGAATAGTCACCATGACAGAAGTATACTTGCCGGTACGGCTCTCTTTCAGCCGGAAGTTGCCATCGTAATCCGGAGCATGCTGCTTAACGATAGCGCAGACAGCTTCCTGAAAATCCGGAGCAGCATTACCCACGATACGGATTTCGTAATCGCAGGGAAATTCAATTTTCAGCGCTTCTTGATCGGTCATTTTTTACACTGTTGATAAATGAAATACCTTCAGACTCATCAAGCCTGAAGATATTAGTATTTCACTCACTGGACACTGCCACTGAACGCTCAGGACAACCCCCTAAAGAACAGCACGATGCTGTCCCAGAGACGCTTGAAGAAACCACCACGCTCTATCGCAGTTTCTGCTCTGAGAGGGACTTCTTTGACGATCTCATCATCGATAGTCACTTTCAGTGTACCCAGCTGCTGGCCAGCTTCGACTGGCGCTTCAATAATGGGATCAATATCCATGGTCGCTTTCAGTTTCTTACCGGTATGCCTGGGAACTGTGACAATCAAGTCCTTATCGATGGCAATGTCTACCTGATCCTGTGTCCCCTTCCAGACCGGGACAGTTTCAAGCGTTACGCCACCTTTTTTGACATCCACATTTTCGAAGAAACGGAAGCCATAGGTCAGTAGTTTCTGTGCCTCAGCAGCACGCTGTTTCTCTCCATTGGCACCCAGGATAACAGTAATCAGACGACGTCCATCGCGTTTTGCAGTAGCCGCCAGACCATATCCACTGGCTTCAATATGGCCTGTTTTTAAACCGTCCACATTGGGGTTACTCCATAAAAGACGGTTTCTGTTTGCCTGACGACGCAATGGCTTGCCGGTTTTCTTGTTGGTACCGTATTGGTAATACTTCTGAGCATAAAGCTCATAATACTCCGGGTAATCTTTGACAATGTGACGAGACAGTATCGCAAGATCCCTCGCAGTGGAATAGTGATCAGACGCAGGCCAGCCGGATGCATTCATAAAATGGGAGTTAATCATCCCCAGTCGTTTGGCCGTATTGTTCATAAGCTGGACAAAGGCGTCTTCACTGCCGGCAATGTGCTCAGCTATCGCGACACTGGCATCATTACCGGAGACAATAATGATACCTTTTAACAGTTCCTGCACCGGAACCCGCTCACCCACCTCTACAAACATGGTCGAGCCGCCCATTTTCCAGGCTTTTTCGCTGATCAGAACCTCATCATCGCGATGAATATTGCCAGCAGCCAGCTCAACCTCGGCGATGTAAGCGGTCATCATTTTGGTCAGGCTGGCGGGGTGAGAGGTGTCATCCGCATTATCGGAGGCCAGAATTTCTCCGCTGTCAGCATCCATCAATACAAAACTGTTAGCAGCGATCTTGGGTGCAGCAGGAATCAGGGCAGCAGCCTGAGCCCGAACGGTTCCGGTCGCCAGAATAAACACCATGAGCACCCATCCAGCTACACTTTTCAATCGCTCATGACTGGCCCGGACAGGATTTAATCGTTTGATCATTATAGAAATTAGCTCTGAAATTCACTGTTGTCGGCCATTATAATGTTACCGACTAATGAGTTTAAGGGAAGCATTGAAAATAGAATGTAATGTGTTCATGGTCTGCTCAGTTAAAGTCTACCAGCCCCCTGTTGGAACATAGGCCTGACCGACTAAAAAAACCTGACTCAGACTACTCCCTGATGGCCTCAGATGCATCTTCGTAAATCAGGTATGGCACGTCAAAATCACCTTCATCGAGCTTATCAAGGAGTTCCTCCAGATGCTCGATCGTTTGAATCGGTCCAATCCTGACACGGTAAAAGGGATCAGGCTCCTCATCCCCTTTCACCACCTTGATATCACTGCCTATGGTTTCAGCCACCTGCCGACGCAATACCTGTGCGTAGTGGTAATTTTTTAGCGCTGCCAGTTGCACAAAGAGCAGTTGATTATTATCCCCCCCATTAGCTGCTTCAGTGCTTTTAGCGGCAGCAAGGGATCTCACATCTATCCCCTCTATCAGCACATCAGTCACTCCCTTTTTGGCGAACCCCAGCTTGACGGCAGCGGCATAGGAGAGATCAATAACCCGATCACCATGGAAAGGCCCACGATCATTGACCCGAAGTACAACCGACTTGCCATTGTGACTGTTGGTGACCTTGACATAGGAAGGCAGAGGCAAAGTCTTGTGCGCCGCAGTCATACCATAAAGATCGTAAATTTCACCGTTAGCCGTCTGCTTGCCATGAAACTTGGAGCCATACCATGAGGCCTTGCCTTTTTCCTGATAGCCTTTGGCACTCTTCATGGGGGTATAGGTCACATCATTGAGTTCATAGGGAGAATCCTTGAACTGACCATCATGGGTGACAGGAATGGCATCAGGGATCTGGCTGACATCCCTTTTCTCTGTGGGAGGCCCGTCCTCAACAGTCACACAACCACTTAACAGAAGAAAGGTCAGTCCCAGAAGGCTTCCTGCTATAGATCTTGCTCTGATTATCAATTTCATAGGATATGGCGCTTTAACGTTATTCTGCCTTAGGCTACAGAGCCTGAACGAATATCTGTGACAAAAAAAAAGAAAACCGCTTTTACGCCCGAAGCATAAAAACGGTGCCTTTGTTCATGAACCAGAAGGCTCAGACTATTTAGATTGCTTTCCGGCTAATGTCCTTCCAGACTTTGACACTGATGTTGTATAGCCGGTTTTTACATCCCTCGCTAGCTGATAAACGGCCATTGCATAAAGTTTGCTGCGGTTGTACGTCGTAATGACATAGAAATTATGCATCCCCAGCCAGTACTCCGGCCCCTTTTCACCTTCAAGCTTGATGGCAGCTGCCTTGGCAGTGTCTGGTACAGGGGCTTCTGGACGCCAGCCAGAACCTTCCAGCTGCTTCAGGGTTTTTTTCGGCCTGACGGAGTCAGACACCGCTTTCTCATATTGGCTTCCAGTAACCTTCGCCTTGCTGGCAATAGGCTTGCCGGCTCTCCAGCCATTTTCGCGGAGATAATTGGCAACGCTGGCGATAGCATCTTCTTCCTGCTTCCAGATATTTGACTGACCATCACCGGTATAATCTACCGCGTAAGCCCTGTAACTTGAGGGCATAAACTGGGGTATACCCATGGCGCCAGCATAAGAGCCGGTCAGATCTGAAGCATCCAGTTCCTGCTCGCGGGTCAGAATAAGAAATTCTTTCAGCTGCTGGGTGAAAAACTTGCTGCGCGGAGGATAATCGAAGCTCAGAGTAGACAGCGCATCGAGAACCTTAAAGCCACCGGTCTGGCGACCATAGTAAGTTTCAACGCCGATAATGGCCACAATCACATCCGCAGGGACACCATACTCCTTTTCAACTTTGGAGAGCGTTTTCTGGTGCGCCTCCCAGAAGGTCACGCCAAGGTCTACTCGCTCCGGGGTCATAAAAATCTTTCGGTAGTCCTTCCACTCCAGACGCTTCTCAGCTGGCCTGCTGATTAACTCAAGTACTCTGTCAGACTTGTTAGCCTTACCCAGAATGTCCTGCAGCTCCTTGCGAGAAAACTGTTCGTTCTTGACCAAGTCATCAATAAACGCCTTTACTTCTGGTTGAAGCGCATAATCAGGCTTATCATCGACTGCCTTTTTAGAATCAGCAGCCATTGCCGGTGCCGCTAAAAGACAACCACTGAACAATACACCTGCAACCATGAGTCGAAATGGCGGCAGTCCTAAAAATTCTTTTACCCTTCTTAAGGCCATATGCCCTCCCTGCTACTACTCAGATGAATGCCGTTAGCTGATTGAACTTCATACGGGATAATGTCTACTTTACAGCAGTCACGGAGAGACAACTAGCGTACCGGCTTTATTTAAGTTAAATGTTGCTTTGCCCAATGCAGAGAAACCTGATGTAAAAAAGCCCTCTTGTGAGAACGAACGGATCTTGTGATATCGTTTAAGCCCATACGGCGCTCCTAAACTGCGTGAGTTCGCCAGTGCTTTAACGACGTATGAACAATTGGGGTGTTGGTCAAGATTGCACCTAAACCTTTCCAGCAGCCGGAACCCGCTGTCGTCTTCCTGCTTGCAGACGACTGATATTGGGGGGAGCATTTTGTGAAGAACATCGAACTGACCGGGGGGCAGGGTAGTTGCTGCCCGCAGGATGCCCTGAAACTGAACAGGTTGCATGACAAACACTCAACGTTTAGCGACTGACTGAATGCCTGTGAGTATAGCTCATGCGAGCAACATTTAGCCTAAACGGAGGCTGTCGCCTGCGTAATCATTTGATCAGGAGCAAACTGATGAAAAAGAGGTTTTCCCCTGCGATTACCGACTTTGCCCCAGAAATGTTTTATGAGTCTGTATCGACATCAACAGACCAAACCCTGCCATCAGGGTAACCAGCGAGGTTCCTCCCCGACTCACCAGAGGCAAAGGCACCCCGACCACAGGTAGCAGGCCGCTCACCATACCAATATTGACAAAGATGTAGACGAAAAACGTCAGGGTAATACTACCTGCCAGCAGTCTGCCAAACAGAGTCTGAGCCCTGAGTGTTATAAAAAGGCCTCGACCGATAATCAGTGCATATAATGCCAGTAGAATCAGGCATCCCATCAGGCCAAACTCTTCCGCCAATACCGCGATAATAAAGTCAGTATGACTCTCCGGCAGAAAGTCCAGATGCGACTGGGTTCCCAACAACCAGCCTTTCCCATATAGCCCACCCGATCCAATGGCAATTTTTGACTGGATAATATTCCAGCCTGCACCCCAGGGATCACTCTGGGGATTGAGAAAGGTCAGCACCCGCTGCTTCTGATAGTTAAGCATGACAAAATGCCAAAAACCCCAGATAGAAGGAACGGCCAGCATAATCGCAGAAAAAATCAGTCGCTTCCTTAACCCCGCCAGCAGAAGTATAAACAGGCCTGAAGCACCAATCAGCAGGGAGGTCCCCAGGTCGGGCTGCCTGGCAATCAGCACGACCGGAATACCAATCAAGATCATTACAGCGACAATATTTTTTAAAGAAAGCGGCAGCTGTCGCTTTGAAACATAAGTCGCCAATACAATCGGCATAACCAGCTTGATGATTTCGGAAGGCTGAAAGCGAATAAAAGGTAATTGAATCCAGCGCTGTGCCCCCTTGGAGTGAATCCCCATGATCAACACAGCGATCAGGAGAGCGACACCGCCAATATATATCCACGGTGACAGCCGCATCAGCAGTCGAGGTGAAACCTGGGCAATGATAATCATGCCAACAAACCCAATGAGCATATAGATGGCTTGTCGAATGACAATGCTCATATCTTGCCCACTGGCACTGTATAAAATAAACAGACCGGC
>NZ_JAHHPN010000618.1:0-12452 GCF_024606325.1 Endozoicomonas sp. ONNA1 | reverse complement strand
CAGCATTGTGATTTAGCTGCATAAGTTGAGGCGACATCTACCTTGAAAGTTACCGGTTTCCGGACTATTAAATGACAATTGCATCCAGGTACTGACCAAACTTAACGTAGTCAAGCTACGCATGCTTAATATGGTGAATGCTGCTTCTATTAATGCCACCCTCGAAATACATGTCTGCACCATAACCATGTTGTAACAGGCCGAGGGAGGCAAGGGCCGTACACTCCGCCTCGACATCTCTGATAATTTTTCCCAAGACAATAAAAACGAAGATTTGCAGGGTAAACTTAAGCGATTCTGGTTTTTGGTCCAGACACTCCGCTGTGCATCAATTGATAGAAATTCACGGCCAATGGCGATAAGTTTCAATCAAAGTGCAGGGAAAATGACCATAGAATACACTCAAGTTGATTCAACATCAGAATCACAAGAGGCCTTTGTAAAATTGGTGACCATTCTGTCAGGACTGGCCTCCATGGATGTTTTACTCAACAAATTTAATCGCAGTAAAAATACCAACAAGTGGCATTTTGAAACCCTGGTTAAAAAGTCCCAAAACGGACTGGACGAACCTATCAATAACTGGATATTCAAACATTGTCTGGTATTAGATGCCATTACAACACGGTTTATGCCGCAAGAATTTCATTATGATTATACGTTCTTAGATTATCTGGATGGCAAATACAAACTCTTCTTTCAAATGGCCGAAAAAGCTTACTACCAGCTTATGAGAGCTAGAATTCCTGATAGAGATGCGGAACTTCGGCAGATCCTTACCGCTATGACCAAACACCTTCAACCGAATGTTGCTGCAAGAATAACCAATGAACTGCTTGCTCACATGGCCATTGAGACCGGCTTCCTGGAGGTTTTTATTCCAATCTTGCGTGAAGAATTTGACTTAGATCACGACAGGGAAAGGGTGCTTTTTCTGGTTCAGCAAAATCCAAGGATATTCAGTTATATCGCTGACAGATTTAATGATGATAAAGAAATAGTTAAATCTGCCGTAGAACAGCAAGGAAATTTATTAAGTTATGCCAGCAATCGTCTCAAAAATGACCTTGATGTGGTTCTGTCAGCCATCAGAAACTACTCTCTTGCTGGGCCGATGGTAAAAAACGATGAAGCCCTGTTAAAGAGACTCATTGAGGAAAATCCTTACGCTCACTACTTTGTTAGCCTTGCCACTGAGTCCCTTAAAAATGACAAGGACTTTGTCCTGCCATTGCTCTCACGAGACGCCTTCATCTATGAATTCCTCAGCGACAGACTGAAGTCTGATCCGGATATTCAAGCTGCAATCCGGAACCAGGACGATGGATTCAGGAAATAGGCCAATATCATGCGGGGTGCCCTGCCTGATTAGAGACCGCATACAAGAGTCTGGTTGAAGTGCGCATTTAACAAGTCAGGAATACGCTGGAAAGACCAGGCGGCATCAATTATGCCGTCATGATCTGGAGTTTAATCACAGCTCGGGAAACCATGTTTTTGACCGTAAGCATGATTTTATCACTTCGGCCAGTGACTTTATGGAGGTCATTCATATCGAGATGTCGGTCTACGGCGTCAAGACAGATTTTGTTGTGAAGAAAAACAAATAAGGGCTAGCTTTCGAGAACGACAAAAGCAAGAGCATGTTCGGTTTCATCAGAGAGGCTCAGATGAATCGCTTTGATCCCCCTCTCTTTTTGAAGTTCAAGCGCATGCCCCAAAAAACGCATATGAGGCGCTCCCTGCTCATCACTGAATGTCTCAAGATGCCGAAAAGAAACCTTGCCTATCCCGGTCCCCAGAGCCTTGGAAGCAGCTTCCTTGGCGGCAAAGCGTTTGGCCAGCCAGGCTGCCTGCTGAGGCTGAGACCTAAAGGTTTTCAGCTCAGAATCCGTAAGAATACGGCGAGCAAAGGCTTCTGCCCGCCGCTCAAGGATTTTCTTAAATCGTGCGATACGGGCGATATCCGTGCCTATACCTGCAATCATTTATGAAGAGAAGCTCTCAGCATTAAGGTCTTCATGTCTTTTACGGCCGTTTTCAAACCGGTAAAGAATGCGCGACCAATAATAGAATGACCAATATTCAACTCATTAATGCCATTGATAGCAGCCACAGGCTCCACGTTCTGATAGTTCAGACCGTGCCCGGCATTCACTATCAACCCTTTAGACAGGGCAAAATCAGTGCCCTCTTTTAGCCTTTCCAGCTCTGCCTGCATAACTTCAGGTGTTTCTGCCTCAGCGTATGCACCAGTATGCAATTCAATAACCGGAGCACCCGCTTGAGCAGAAGCTTCAATCTGATTGAGATCCGGATCAATGAAAAGTGAAACTTCTATACCAGCGTTAGCCATTCGAGAGCAGGCTGAAGATATGGAAGACATCTGCCCAACAATATCCAACCCACCTTCTGTGGTCAGTTCTTCACGCTTTTCGGGCACCAGACACACCGCGTGAGGCAAAACCTCTTCAGCAATGGCCAACATCTCTTCCGTAGCAGCCATTTCCAGATTCATACGCGTCTGAAGCACATTTCGAATCAGCCTCACATCCCGGTCCTGGATGTGACGACGATCTTCGCGCAAATGCAGAGTAATGCCATCAGCTCCCGCCTGCTCAGCCTCTATGACGGCCTGAACCGGATCAGGATAGGTGCCTCCCCGGGCCTGACGGATGGTTGCTATATGATCAATGTTCACACCCAGCAGGATGCGGTTGTGCGGAATCATGAGACAAACTTCTCTCTGGTAAGGAAAAATTCCCGACTTTTCAGCGGCTTCTCTCCCACCAGGGGAGCCAGTGCCAAACGGGTTAATCGTTTAAAACCCGGAAAATGCTGAACGTTGTCAAAACGTCTCTCTGCCAGAGACACTAGCAGCTCTCCGGAAAAATAACGGGGCCGATCTTTTTCCCTGATCGTTAGAACAGGTAAAAAACCTACTCCGGTTTTGAATTCGTAGAGCAGATCAGGTTGTATATCTGCCCCTGATGCAGCATCAGAAGTCAACGACGGGGCATAGCCGGTCATTTCCAGCAACTCAATCTCAAACACTCTCAACAAGGGTTGCAGCGGAGCGCCCGTAGTGAGTTGCTCCAATACAACGCTATACAACTCAAATAGCCCATCCAGAGGCTGGCCTGGGAGCAATGAACGCATCAAGAGCTCATTCATATAAAAACCACAGTAGAGCGACTGTCCCTTCAGATGAAGGGCATCAGCAGTTTCAAAGCTGCTGAGGGTTTTCAATTCTGATCGCCCCCGCCAGCTGACGAAGAGCCGTGTAAAAGGCTGAACAGCCCGGGAGCGGGATTTTGTCTGGCGAACACCCCTGATAACCATTGCGATACGGCCATGATCTTTCACCAGAAACTCAGCAATAACAGAACGTTCTTTATAAGGCCTGCTGTGAAGCATCCAGGCTGCGCTCAGTTCATTCATCAATCAAAGTCGTAGCCCAGACTTTTTAGGGCCCTGTCATCGTCAGACCAGCCTCCCTTGACCTTAACCCAGAGATTCAACATAACCTTGCTGTCGAACATTTTTTCCATATCAATTCGGGCTTCCTGACCAATCTGGCGAAGTCTGGAACCCTTGTCACCAATGACAATTGACTTTTGGCTGGAACGTTCGACCAGAATCAGGCCACTGATGACCAGCAACGGGCCTTTTGGACGCATCTCCTGTTTGAACTCTTCGATCTCAACCGTCATTTCATAAGGCAGTTCGTCTCCTAACTGACGCATGATCTTTTCACGAATCAGCTCAGCAGCCATGAAGCGGGAACTGCGATCAGTGATCTGGTCTTCCGGGAAGAAATGAATGCTCTCGGGCATCAGATCATCAATCAATTTTTCCAGCTCTTTCAAATTATGACCGTGCAAAGCCGACACTGGAATAATAGCTTTGAAGTCCGCCTTATCAGACACTTCCTGCAAAAACTGCATCAGCTCTTCTTTGCGTTCCTTGAGGCGATCGACCTTGTTCAGTAATAGAATAACCGGGCAGCTGACATGACTCAGCTTTGTCAGTACCAGCTGATCTTCTTCGCTCCAGGTCAGACGGTCGACGACAAACACAACGGCATCAACACCGGTCAGCGCACTGCTGGCAGCACGGTTCATATAACGGTTAATGGCCTTCTTTTCCACTTTATGCATACCGGGCGTATCCACAAAAATGGTCTGCACATTGCCTTCCGTCCTGATACCGAGAACCTGATGTCGTGTCGTCTGGGGGCGACGTGAGGTAATGGACAGCTTCTGTCCCAGTATATGGTTGAGAAGCGTTGATTTACCTACATTAGGACGTCCGACGATAGCGACATAGCCACATCGTTGACCTTCAGTCACTGCTTCAGGTCCGGTCACGGCTGAATTCATGAATTATCCACTCGCAGTTTTTCCAGCGCAAAACGGGCAGCCTGCTGCTCTGCCCCACGACGACTGGGTCCCTGACCTTCACTGGTGATATCCAGACTTTCCAGTTCACAAACAACAGTAAACACCTGATCGTGGGCATCACCCTGAATATTCAATACCCGATATTTTGGCAGCGGATTCTGACGAGCCTGAAGATACTCTTGCAGACGGGTCTTAGGGTCCTTGTTTTGCTGATCGGTTACGGAGAGCTCTGACAATCGATCAGCAAACCAGCTGCGAATACGCTCTCGGCAAGTTTCCATACCGGCATCCAGATAGATGGCACCAATAATCGCCTCTACTGCGTCCGCCAGAATGGATTCACGACGGTAACCGCCACTTTTCAACTCACCCGAACCCAGTCGCAAAGAGTCTCCCAATTGGAACTCACGACCAATTTCAGCCAGTGTCGCTCCTCGCACCATACGGGCACGCAGTCTGCTAAGCTGTCCTTCCCGGGCATCAGGAAAGCGCTCAAACAGAGCTTCTGCGATGACAAAGTTAACGATCGAATCCCCAAGGAATTCGAGCCGTTCATTATTGCGGCTGCCACAGCTTCTGTGGGTCAGAGCCAGTTCGAGTCGGCTGCGATCAGAAAATGTATAGCCCAGCCGACGTTCCAGCCGGGCAAGTTCATCAGTCTTCACTGAGATTTAGTGTTCCAGTTATGTTCAAAAGTTAATACAAGATCAATGTTGTGTATCAGATGTACACGACGATCATAGTTGATTTCAACCGCCACCGACTTACCCTTATCCAGCAGGACACTGGATTCTTCCCCTTCCAGTCGGATCCGGTTGGTGAGCAACCCCTTGTCGAGCCACTCTCTTACCTGCTGCACGCTTGCTCCCTCAATACCCGGCTTGGTATCCAGAGACTTCAGGACTTTCTTGATGGCATAATCATCCAGGTAGACAGGTGCCACCCTGATAGTCAACATGATCATAAAACCACCGACCAGTATAGCTACCAGCCAGCCCAAAGTACTCAGTCCTTTTTGTCTGTTTTTTGCAACGGTCATGATCCCTCCCGCCGAGTTATTAGTATCTGCTATTTAAACCCCGGAACCACTCTGGCACCATGAGCGACAGAGCCGAACCGAAGGAATAATTAATTTATTATGCCATTATTTTTGAAACTGGGCAGCTGAGTCCAGCTTGGCCAGTGCATCCAGATATAAACCGCTTTACCGACAATATTTTTCTCGGGCACGGTCCCCCAGTAACGACTATCGTTGCTTCGATCACGGTTATCACCCATCATGAAATACTGCCCATGGGGTATGACCCAAACACCTTCAGCCCGCAGACTTCTGACACCAAGGTCTTTGCGAATTTCAAAGCTTTTGCCATCAATGCTCTCTTCAAACAACTGATAAGCTCGACTCTGATCTCTCAGCTGGGCAATGTATTTCTCAGGAACAGGCTGGCCATTAATAGTCAGCTTCTTGTTCAAATAGCGAATTTCATCACCCGGTATACCAATCACTCGCTTGATGAAATTGATATTCGGATTATCTGGTTCCTTGAACACCATAACATCGCCGCGTTGAGGCTCATTGATGGAAACAATTTTGGTACCAATGACCGGCAGACGAAGTCCGTATTCAAACTTGTTCACCAAAATAAAGTCCCCCACCTGAAGGGTTGGGATCATGGAACCCGAGGGAATTTGAAAGGGCTCAAACAGAAAAGATCGCACTACCAGCACCAGTGTCAAAACCGGAAATATCGACTTGCAGGTTTCAACAATACCGGGTTCTCTCTCCAGTCTGGCCAGGGCTTCCTGATCAGGCTCAGAACCCATACCGGACTTAAAGCTCTCAATAGCCGCCTTTCTTTTAGGCAATAATACCAGCCTGTCGAACAGCGCAACCAGACCTGTAATAAAAACCGCCAGCACCAGAAGCAGTGGAAAATTAATATCCATGGTTATTTGTTCTCAGATACCCGATCTTTTTTCTACCAATATTACTGTTGAAGCGGGAGTTAACAATGCTTCAACGGAATAGTTCGTCATGTTTACGAAAAGCCCGCCGATTTTGACAAGCTACTCAATTAGAACACCTGAAATTTCTCGTCCATAGGTCAATTATTTATCGACTTTTAGTACAGCAAGAAAAGCTTCCTGAGGGATTTCAACTCGACCCACCTGTTTCATTCGCTTCTTACCCGCTTTCTGCTTCTCAAGCAGTTTACGCTTACGAGATGCATCACCACCGTAACATTTTGCAGTTACATTCTTGCGCAGCGCCTTGACAGTGGTTCGTGCACAAATCTGACCACCTACTGCAGCCTGAATGGCGACGTCAAACATCTGGCGAGGGATGATCTCTTTCATCTTTTCAGCCAGCGAACGCCCCCTGGAGACAGCATGATCTCTATGAGCAATAAGAGCCAGTGCGTCGACTTTCTCACCGTTGATCAGAATATCCAGTTTCACCATGTTGGCCATCTCAAAACGATCAAAACTGTAGTCCAAAGACGCAAATCCGCGACTGACAGACTTCAGGCGGTCAAAGAAATCCAGAACCACCTCGTTCATAGGCATATCATAGGTTATTGCTACCTGACTGCCAGTGAACTGCATGTCTTTCTGAACACCCCGACGTTCTACACACAGGGAGATCACATTACCAAGATAATCCTGGGGAACCAGAATATTCGCCTGAACAATAGGCTCCCTGATTTCCTGGATACCGGCAGGATCTGGCAGTTTAGATGGGTTGTCCACCTCAATCAGATCGCCATTTTTCAGCTCAACCTCGTAGATTACTGTCGGCGCAGTGGTAATCAGATCCAGGTTGTATTCACGCTCAAGACGCTCCTGAATAATTTCCATATGCAGCATACCGAGGAAGCCACAGCGGAAACCAAAGCCCAGGGCATCACTGCTCTCAGGTTCGTAGAACAGAGAAGCATCATTAAGACTAAGTTTTTCCAAAGCTTCACGGAAAGACTCAAAGTCGTCTGAGCTGACCGGAAAAAGGCCAGCATAGACCTGAGGTTTGACCTTCTGAAAACCTGGTAGTTCCGGAACATCCGGTGTTTTTGCCAGCGTCAGGGTATCACCTACAGGTGCACCATGAATGTCCTTGATACCAGCAATAACATAGCCCACCTCACCCGCTTTCAGTTCGCCGATAGCGTTCATCTTTGGAGAGAAGATACCCACATTATCTACGCCATGGGTCTGACCGGTCGATTTAACAAGCACCTTGTCGCCTTTCTTCAAGGTGCCGTTCTTGACACGCACCAGTGATACAATACCCAGATAATTATCAAACCAGGAATCAATAATCAGGGCCTGCAACTCACCGTCGATATCGCCTTGCGGCGCAGGGATGGTCTGAACCAGACGTTCAAGCACATCGTCAATACCCAGACCACTCTTGGCAGAACAGCGGACGGCATCCAGGGCATCGATACCGATAATTTCTTCGATTTCCTGCGCCACACGCTCAGGTTCTGCCTGAGGCAAATCCATTTTATTGAGTACTGGCATCACTTCCAGCCCCTGCTCGATTGCGGTGTAGCAGTTCGCCACAGACTGTGCTTCAACGCCCTGGGCGGCATCCACCACTAAAAGAGCACCTTCACAAGCGGATAGAGAACGTGAAACTTCATAGGAAAAATCAACGTGCCCGGGTGTATCGATGAAATTTAGCTGATAGGTGATACCGTCTTTGGCGGTATAATCCAGTGTGACACTCTGAGCCTTAATGGTAATACCACGCTCACGCTCAAGCTCCATGGAGTCGAGAACCTGAGCTTGCATTTCACGATCACTTAACCCTCCACAGGTCTGGATAAAGCGATCTGCCAGCGTCGACTTACCGTGGTCGATATGGGCAATTATGGAGAAGTTCCTGATATGACTTAAGTCGCTCACGATTGCATCACTACAAAAAATTTGTCCCCGCTCAGAGTTCAATCTCTTTCACGAGGACTGTTGTTCAGCTTGCAGGGAATCTGCGAGCCTGAAATAAAGGCGCGAAGCTGCTGTATATAGAGGCGGAGTCTACAGCATCTGAAGATACAGATCACCCCTGAAGACTTGAAACCCTGATCAAAGCCTGGTTACTCGGTCAGTCGGAACGTGATGTAACCAGATTGCCCACTTCGAATCACCCTCATGGAAACAGGGCGATCCTTTGGAAGATCAGCCACCACCTTATTAAAGTCCTTGACCGATTCAATACGGTTATTGTTCAGATCTGTGATAACGTCTCCCTGACGAAGACCAATGGATCGACCCACACCTAAAATCTCACCAGTCAGCACCACTCCTTTGATATCCTTGTTTAGACGCAACTTGTTGCGATAGTCATCATTCAGACCCTCGACCTGAATGCCAAGACGATTCTCTTTCTTATCCGTGTCCAGAGCAGGATGCTCTGAATGCTGGCTTTGCTCATCGGGCAACTCACCCACTTTTACCTTAACGATTTCTTTCTTGCCTTCGCGAATCAGTTCAAGAGCTGCTTTGTCACCGGGTTTGATGACTCCAATAGCCATGGGAAGAGCACCAGAACTCATAATTTCACGGCCATTGACACTGGTAATGATATCACCAGGATGCAACTTGGCTTTGTCCGCGGGACCACTGGGTACAACCTGACTGATTAGGGCCCCCTTTGGCTTTTCAAGACCAAAAGACTCTGCCAGGTCGCGATCCACTTCCTGGATAGCTACACCTAGCCAGCCACGTGTGACGTAACCTTTTTCCTTCAGCTGTTCAATAGCCCACTCAACATGATCCGATGGAATAGCAAAAGACAGCCCCATGAAACCGCCAGAGCGGGTAAATATCTGGGAATTAATACCGATCACTTCGCCCTTCATGTTGAACAGCGGGCCACCGGAATTACCTGGATTAATCGGCACATCTGACTGAATGAATGGAACATAGGCATCACTGGGCAGACTCCTGTTGAGAGCGCTGACAATACCTTTGGTGATGGAGTATTCGAAGTTGAATGGCGAGCCAATAGCTGCCACCCACTGACCCGGTCTGACATCATGAGAGTCGCCCATCTTCACGACAGGCAAATTGCCTTTGCTCTCAATTTTCAGCAACGCCAGGTCGGAACGTTTGTCGGCACCAATCAGCCTGGCGACTTTCTCACTGCGATCATGCAGCCTGACAATGATTTTTTCTGCACCTTGAACCACATGATTGTTGGTGAGGATATAACCATCATTAGAGATGATAAATCCGGAACCCAGAGACATTGGTTGCGGCTTACCAGAGGGAGCATCAGGCATGGGCAAACCGAAATAGCGACGAAATATCTCGGGCAACTCTTCGCCACCCGGACCATAAATTTGCGCACGCCCCTGTTTTGGGGCCGCAAGTGTACTGATATTAACGACAGCGGGCGAGGCCTCTTCGAACAATCGGGCAAAGTCCGGTAGTTCACTGGCCTGAACCATTTGCACCGAAAGCAGCGAGAGACTCAGAAAACAAATAAAGTTCCTGAAGAGAAGGTTGACCCTGTTCATGAACCTGACTTCTCCTTACACCTTGTGATTAGAGACCCAGCATGGGTAATGTGGATGAAAAATTATAATGTTTATGCTGACCAGGACTGGCCGGTTTTCATTAATTCAGGCTCGACCACCTTCCGGGGTAGTACCTTTATCACTCTAACGCGACACATGTCGCTGGTTGATTGACCCCGCATACGTACGGGAATAAACCCGAGTGCAAGGCCTGCTATAGCAGACAAGACAGTGTAAAAATCATTCCAGCCAGTAACAGTGGCAAGCCAGATTGACCCCATCATGCCTATCAATGGCAACAGATAAAGGAGAACCGATGCTCTCATGAGGGCACTTTCGGGTATACCAATAACGACCTGATCATTCTCTTGAATGGAGAAGCCATTCATAGCGCGGATGTACGACTGCTGCCTATTGGGGCGATACCTCTCAAGCAGACTCTGACCACAGCCATTACGTGCACTGCAACTGGAACAGGTGCTTTTGCGAATGGTCTCTACCCAGACATCATCCTGTCCAACGGCCACAACCCTGCCTTTTTCTTCGATCATTTATCTGCCTTCTGACTCTGCTCTCTGGGGCGAACTGAAACTGCTATCCTCTCGGCCGTACCCAGTGGAATCTCACCCAGAACAGTGACATGAAAGTACTTTTCACCGTTACGGAACACTTTGGATACTGCTGCCATAGAGCCTATCTGCTCGGTGGCCTGACTCAATACCCGTGTTTCGTCGGGCTCAACAAATACTGAAAAGCTGGCCAATCCATCAGAAAAGTTCAGAGTATCCACTTTCTGACTGCTGACGGCTGAGTTTCTGCTGCTGTGACCATGAGGCGAAAAACCTTCAGGTATCCAACCAGTTTCCCAGCTCCATTCCGCCTTTCCAGGAACGGATTTGCCACTCAGTTTTACCACATTCTTACCTGTTGATGCAGGCAGTTTTCGCTTTAAGCGCTCCAGCTCTTGAGAGGTCAGGTTTCCCGGAAGCTCAAGGCTGGTGAATTGCATTCTCTCAATGATCCTGCCTTCACTATCTACCATTACGGACTTGAGGAGCAGACCGGTTCGACGATCCAGCCATAATTGGTAACCATAACGAAACCGATCCGTTGGCACCACCAGCAGCTGAACAGCTTCCCGACCCGCTATACGATCCAGAGCGGCTGGCTTCAGCTTGTAATGGTTGTCAAAATGACCGGAAGTAAAACGTCCCACCATCGGAACCAGAGACTCATGTTCAAATCTTGTGGGTTCTCTTCCAGCACTGGCGAAAGTGATAATCTTTCCCTGACGAACCATCTCTCTGGGCAATCCATCCAGAAAAGCAATACTTTCCAGCTCTTCTGACTTGCCACCCACTTTTTGAAGCGTGTGCGCCACTGCCAGGGTTTCTAGGTTAGCACCCTGTTGGTAAACAAAGTGTCCGCGATAGGTAAGATTTTGAGTGGCTTGAATCATGGTTTCCAACCATTTCTCAGGCGTATCGGCAGACTTTGATGACTGGCCGACAGACTTTGATGACTGACCGGCAGGCTTTGATGACTGACCAGCAGGTTCTGATGATTGGTCAACAGGAAATGCGTGACCCTCCAGTGCTACCAGTAAGACCAGCAGCAAAGGCATTAAATGCCCCCTATTCAATCGAATTCCTTTCATAGACTCATTGTGATTCAAAAGTGGTCAAGCGCGCAAAAGGGAGGATTCCCTGTCCTGAATTCATGGCACTCATTTCAGCATGCTGAAGCGCATACGCCCTGAAACGCTCCCTGATAGCCCTGTCAGCAACACTCTGTGCCTGTGCGAGCTGTTCCGGGGTAATACTGTCATGCTGACGAGAACTGTATCCCGCCTGAATTCCAGCAGCACCGTAGCCGTTTTGAGCAATTTGTACTGGTTGTGACAATGTCGTTTGATCAGTTACCGATGCTACCAGAGGCAGAGCTTCAGGGGTAGAATTGTAATTTTTCACACCCAGCAGCACAGCCAATGCAACAGAAGCAGCAACCACTACTCGCCCCGCTTTAGACCACCACCGGTCAACAACCTCAAGAACGCCCTGGCTGGAAGCAGATGTCTCTTTGGCCACAGATTGAGGTACCTCAGACTTCAACCTGTCACGAATAGCGGCTGACAAATCGATATTCACAAATTCGTTGGTTTCATGCCGCAGTGCGTCACCCACCATTTGATATCGGCGAGCTTTATCTCGCAAGTCTTCATCGCTGCCGATATTATCCAGCACTCGACGAAGCTCAAACTCTCCTGCTTCACCGTCCATTGCTGCGGACAGCGACTCATTCAACCTTTCCTGGGCATGATTGTGAGGTGTTTTCTCACTCATTGGCATACCTCTGGTCTCCCGGTCCAGCTGATACACGATGCAAAAAGTATCAGCAGTTTCAGTCAACATAATACGAAAATGAATCCTCTAAGGGAGTCATTTTCCTCCCTAAAGGCTGTAACGGCCTGTTATCTAGCAGCCTGTCGGACTTAAGGCTGTCCTACTGCGGTTGCAATAAATTGGTC
>NZ_JAHHPN010000617.1:0-10334 GCF_024606325.1 Endozoicomonas sp. ONNA1 | reverse complement strand
CCTCAATTTCTTGCAATCCTCGCTACGGACGCTTAAGTCCGACAGGCTGCCAGGGGTTCGGCTGGAAATAGCCGCCTGATGGCCGGGCTTGTTCCAGTCCCTCTTCGCCGGTAATGCTAACCATCCTGACTCCCTGCGCGGACTTTGATTTTTCTGGTGGTGGTCTGGGCGATCAGGGTTTGTTTAAACTCTTGTAGCATTTTCACATATTGATTCCCATGGCCGATCACTTACTTGATTTCTTTAACAACACTCTTTCGATGATCAGCGATTTGTACCTGTTCCCTGCTACTTATCGGGTACGCTAATGAAATATCAAAGGAAAGAAGACTAGCCGGGCCAGTGGCGAAGCGGGATGAGCATAGATGCCCAGTTTTGATGCTCCAATGTTCATTACCCCAACACGTTCAGATGGCAGTAAATCAGATAAAGTGGGCATCAGAGCTACCTGCGCTTCATCTTTTTCAAGAAAAGCTAATGCGTCGTGTCGGTTGCGGTGCAGCCAATGTACCAGCAATGACGGATAAGTTTCAGCAATCGTTGCATCAAGCTCAGTTAAAAACGCCATGGAAATTTGTACGTCGTAGCAAATTTTGAACTCAGTAATCTTCATATCCTGAGCAGAAAGTGCTACCTGTTCAAATTCTTTCGCCTGCTTCGCCAGATGATTTGCGCGAGGATACAGATAGAGAGCGAACTCGGTTGGGAGTGCTTTTTTACCCTGAATCACAAAAAGTGATTGCCCTAAAATATCTTTTTGGCACAGGGTCTCTCTGACCGGATATTTTTCTTTTCAAGCAGTGTTTAATGAGTCGTTCTGAGTCATCAGGCTAATTCACCCGGTGGTATGCACACGCATCATAAATACAACCCTTCCGAAATACACTCATTTTTAAGGTACATAATCTGCTCTCTGGCCTTTCTGAAGTCTGTCTGTGTGACCCGAATTCGGCGCTCGCGCAGGGCCAGCAGACCGGCCTCTGTGCAGATGGCCTTGATGTCAGCACCACTGAGGTTATCTCTGGTTATGATGAACTCTTCGAGATTGACGTCTTCGGCCAGGGCCATCTTGGCGGTGTGGATGTTGAAGATTTTTTTCTGGGTCTCGGAGTCCGGTACAGGGAACTCGATCTTGCGGTCGATGCGACCGGGCCGGATGAGAGCCGGGTCAAGTGCCTCAATGCGATTGGTGGCCATAATGACCTTGACGTCGGTGCGGCTATCAAATCCGTCAAGCTGGTTCAGGAGTTCCAGCATGGTGCGCTTGATCTCGTTCTCGCCACTACTATGTGACTCGTAGCGTTTAGTACCGACGGCGTCGATCTCGTCAATGAAGACGATGGACGGCGCATACTCCTCTGCAGCGCGGAACAGCTCACGCACCAGTCTGGCACCGTCGCCAAGGTGCTTCTGAATGAGCTCCGACCCGACGACGTGCAGGAAGGTGGCGCTGGTATGGTGTGCGACGGCCTTGGCCAGCAGCGTTTTACCGGTTCCGGGCGGCCCGTAGAAGATGACCCCCTTAGGTGGGGAAATGCCAATTTCATCGTAAAGCTCCTGATGTGTGAGCGGCAACTCGACGGCCTCCTTGATTTCCTGTATCTGTTTCTCCAGGCCGCCAATATCAACGTAAGACTCCATCGGGGCTTTCTCGACCATCATCACACGAACCATGGGGTCGACCTCATCCGAAAGTACGCCAATGATGGACATCTGCTTGCTGTGAAGGAGCACCTGACCGCCCGGCTCCAGCTTGTCCCTGTCCACGAAGGACATGATGTTCACGTAGTGCGGCAAACCGTCCGACCCGCTGACGATGGCATGGTTTTCATCGATGATCTCCTCCAGTACCCCCACTTTCATTGGCGAGCCGCGAACCTCATCCACCATTAACTGCTCCCTGTCGATACTGCTCTCCCGGTTCAGGCGGCTCTGATTCGTGATGTACTCTTCCTCCAGCAGCAGGTAGTCATTGATGCGTTGCAGTTTGAGCAAGCGCAGCCTGCACTGTACATGTGGCTTTACATCCGGCAGTCTTTGCGCCGCAGTGACGGCAGAGCGGAACTGGCGACGTTTGGATCCGCCACCCTGTGGTGGCGGGGGAGGAGTGTATTTCTTGTGTTGCGCGCGTTTCGCATCCTTATTCTCTTCGTCTTGCTGGTCTTTACCCTGGCCACCAAGGCCACCGGGGCCAGCAAAAGAGCTCGGACTCTGCCCCATAAGCTGTTTTTGATGGTTTTGTTTTTGTGTATGCATTCCTGCAGTCAGGCTCTTGCCGCAATGAGTGCAAAGTAGCTTATTCCCATTGCTCTGAAAATCTGCAGGGCTGGATGAAGCCGAAGCTGAAAGAATTGAGGCTTGTGGCAAAAGCGTTGTCGATTGCATGTCATTGGAGCTTGCTTCTGCCCTTATGGTTGCATAGGTGAAGTGTCTTGCAGCTGGTTCATTAGGCGTTGGCTTGACCGTCAAGGTGCTGGCTGCAAGCTCTTTCTGTATTGAGACTTCTTTCTCGTGAGCAAATTCAATAACATCGGGCACCGGCGGGAGTGTTGGGGTGGGTGTAATAAAATTATCATCGTCTTTCAGTTCGTAGAGCACTTTCTTTTGGGTGTCGCCAGATTCCTCGATAACCGGTGGCAAACTTTCGTTAGATAAATGCCTGTTCGATGCTTCGGATAAATCATGTTTGGCTTGATGAACAGTACCCGAGGTATATGCAATATATCGCATGTTTTCAGCATTAACAGCTATTACTTCTATTTGATAAGGGGAGGCATAAAGGAAAGCAGGACAGCCGGTAATCAGGCTTAACAGAAGACGATAAAAGAAAATAAACCTAAGTCTCATTTGGCACCATGCAATACTTTTCGAGTTCAGACCGGGTGGCCACCACGATGATTGTAGTGCAATGTAGAGCCCATGAAGCTTTTTGATGTGAATCGGTATCTGGTTATGTCACACCCTCCGGCACTGTAGCTGCCACTCTCAACTACAGACCGAAATGCATTAATTTGCTCCAATGTAATCATTGTTTTTGACACATCATAGCCATTTTGAAATCGATAAGGACAACCTGACAGACCAATAGAGTTTGCCCATAAGAATGCACTGAATCCAAAAATCAAGTAGAGTAAGATCAGAAAACAGCCATGAGCCAAAGTGTCGCTGCTATCAAATTATAATGTGTCTCTGGATCTGAACATGCGGCACTTTCATATTAAGAAAACCGGATTTATTGACTAATGGCACTCTTAGAATTACTCCAGTCTTCACCCACTTATTTCTATCTCATCCTGCTCCTGGTCGGCCTTCTGGTTGGTAGCTTTCTCAATGTTGTTATTCTGCGCCTGCCGGTAATGATGGAACGGCAGTGGAAGCTGGAGTGTCTGGAAACACTTCACCCGGACAAGGTTCCTGCTGAGATGGAACCTTATAACCTGATCAAGCCCGACTCCACCTGTCCGAGCTGTGGCCACAAGATCCGGGCCTGGGAAAATATCCCGGTTATCAGCTATCTGTTTTTGAAAGGCCGTTGCTCTTCCTGCAAAACCTCTATTTCTGTTCGCTATCCGATCATTGAGGTAGTCTCTGCCCTGCTGACCGTTGCTGTTGGCATCTACTTTGGCGCCACGCTCCAGACGATTTTACTGTGCTGTTTAGTCTGGTCCCTACTGGCATTGAGCATGATTGACCTGGACACCCAACTGCTGCCGGACAGCATTACCTTGCCCTTACTCTGGCTGGGCCTGCTAGCCAACAGCTTTGAGTTATTGATTCCTTTAGAGGACGCGGTGCTGGGTGCTGCTGCCGGTTATCTTTCACTGTGGTCTGTTTACTGGCTATTCAAACTGCTGACGGGCAAAGAAGGTATGGGCTACGGCGACTTTAAACTACTGGGGGCACTCGGTGCCTGGATGGGTTGGCAAATGCTACCTCTGATTATTCTGCTGTCCTCACTGGTGGGAACGATTGTCGCGGTGGTGCTAATCATCCTGAAAAAGCAGGAGCGGAGCAACCCTATTCCCTTTGGGCCTTATCTGGCCGCTGCGGGCTTTATTGCCCTGCTTTGGGGAGAAACACTGGTTCAATCTTATCTGCAGATTATGGGACTGTGAGCTGAACATGAGTAAGTTGGTTATTGGCGTAACGGGCGGCATCGGCAGTGGTAAAACCGCCGTTACCGACTACTTTTCCAGTCTCGGTATTACCGTAGTGGATGCGGACCAGGCTTCAAGAGAAGTGGTGGAACCCGGTCAGCCAGCTCTGCAGAAAATTGCAGAAAGACATGGTCAGGATATTCTTACTGACGAAGGCACTCTGGACCGAAGAAAGCTCAGGGACATTATTTTTAATGACGACAGCGAACGTTTATGGCTGGAACAGTTGCTGCACCCTTTGATTCGTCATCAGATTATTCAGGAACTGGAAGCGTCCGAGTCTCCTTACACCATCATGGTTTCGCCGCTTCTGGTAGAAACAGATCAACACTTGCTCACCCAACGTATCCTGGTTGTCGATGTTCCTGAAGACACTCAGTTGGCAAGAACCATGAGCCGCGACGGCATGAGCAAAGAACAAACCCGGGCTATTATGGCGAGACAGGCTTCCCGTAAACAGAGGTTGGAGAAAGCCAGCGACGTGGTTGATAACAGCGGCTCG
This sequence comes from Endozoicomonas sp. ONNA1, assembly GCF_024606325.1. Classification (NCBI taxonomy): domain Bacteria; kingdom Pseudomonadati; phylum Pseudomonadota; class Gammaproteobacteria; order Oceanospirillales; family Endozoicomonadaceae; genus Endozoicomonas; species Endozoicomonas sp. ONNA1. The sequence continues at coordinate 5,675 of NZ_JAHHPN010000617.1, read as the reverse complement.
CTGGAGCAGCTGTTTAAACAACTGGATGAGGTTCACCAGACCTATATGGCTCTGGCAAACGCATAAGCGCGACCGGGGTAGTCCGGGTTTGTTCAGACCATCAAATACCCGGACGCCAGCCGTTGGTAATCGGGTAACGGCGGTCACGTCCAAAACCGCGGGGCGTAATACGAACCCCCACCACCGCCTGCCGACGTTTGAATTCATTAACATCAATCAGACGCAACACCCGATAGACAGTATCCCGGTCAAAGCCGGAATCGATAATGGCTTCAGCGCTTTTATCTTCTTCCACATACATTTCGATGATTCGATCCAGCTCGTCGTAGGGAGGCAGACTGTCTTCGTCTACCTGATCAGGTGCGAGTTCGGCAGAAGGTGGACGATCAATCACCCGTTGCGGAATAACATAACCCAGAGAGTTACGGTACTCGGACAACTCAAAGACAAGCGTTTTTGGTACATCTTTCAGAGCATTGTAACCACCGCACATATCGCCATAGAGCGTGGCATAGCCTACCGCCATTTCACTCTTATTGCCGGTAGTGAGGACCATGTAACCTTTCTTGTTGGAAATGGCCATCAGCATGACGCCCCGGCAACGGGACTGGAGGTTTTCTTCTGTGGTGTCTTTTCGGGTATTCTCAAACTGAGAACTCAGCATTGACATAAACGCATCAAACATCGGCTCAATAGGCATGACGGAATAATCGACACCCAGAATTTCGGCTTCTTCCCGGGCATCTTCGAGACTCATGTTTGAGGTATAGCGGAAAGGCATCATAACCGCCTGAACCCGTTCGGCGCCCAAAGCGTCGGTGGCAATGGCCAGAGTCAAGGCAGAATCAATCCCACCGGATAAACCTAACACAACCCCTTTAAAGCCATTTTTATTCACATAGTCACGAACTCCCGTGACCAGAGCATTGTAGACTCGTTCGTGCAGGCCAGGCAGCTCGGCAACGTCTTCCTGATCAAACGTCTTGTCTGCTATGTCGAAACAGGTTTTGTAGAGACCTTCGGCAAAGTAATCGGCCCTGACAGCGACCTGTCCATTGCCGTTCATGGCAAAAGAGCCACCATCAAACACCAGCTCATCCTGTCCACCCAGGAGGTTGACATAAAGCACGGGAAGACCCGTTTCTAGACAACGGTTGCGGATGGTCTGGTAACGGATAGTGTGTTTATCTTTATGAAAGGGGGAAGCGTTGAGGCTCAGAACCAGCTCCGCCCCGGCATCTGCAGCCTGCTGAGCGGATGAGGGATACCAGAGATCTTCACAGACAGTCAGAGCCAGTTTTACCCCTTTACACTCATAGACGCAGGGTTCATGTCCCGACATGAAGTAGCGCTTCTCATCGAATACCTGGTAGTTAGGCAGATGTTGTTTTGCGTATCGGGCCATCACCTGACCGTCTCTAAGGACCACTGCCTGATTTTCCAGACCATGTGCTCCCATGGCAGGTAATCCAATCACCAGATCAATACCTTTGACCACACCGAGCTTGCTGATAGCCTGCTCAATTCTCAACACCATACTGGGCCTGAGTAACAGATCTTCAGGTGGATACCCGCAGAGTGTCAGTTCAGGAAAAACCACCAGATCGGCCTGATGCTGATCACGCGCTTCTTCAGCCGATTCGATCACCCGCTGGGTGTTGCCGTCTATATCACCCACTTTGAGGTTAAGCTGGGCCATGACGATATTGAGCTTTGCTGACATTAAAAAGCCTGATCTCTTAATCTTCAATCTGTGAGCCGGCTATTTTCAACGATGTTGCAGTCAGTGTAAAACTCAAAATCTTCCTTGATTACGGGGAGGCTGCGTCAGCCACTAGAAGTCCCCCTCAAAATCAAAGTCCATATGTTCCACAGGCTCCTGAAGGAAGTCGCCCTGGATGAAATCGACACCGGTATGCCACAGCGGGGCCATCTCAACAGCACTCTGAACCTGAGGAACGATCACTTTCTGCCCCTTTTCCGATAAAGCGAGGACCATTTTCTTGAGTTCTTTACCCTGATTTTCGCTGGTTAGATCTTTAGTGAAAGAAGGATCAACCTTGACATAATCCACCGCCATTGGCGCAATGGTTTCCATAGGGTTCAAACTGCAGCCAAATTCACTCACTCCGGTACTGCAACCCAGCGCCTTGACCGCCTTGAAAAAGTCCGGAGCCTGTTTATTGAAGCGGACAATATTCTGTTCACTGATTTCCACAATCACCGACGAAGCAGGCATAGCTGCCGCCTTGAGTGCAACGCCCAACCAGGGCAAAAACTCTTTCTCCAGAATGGCATTGCCGCCAAGATGCATGAAGAGTCGGATGTTATCCTTATTCTGGGTTCTGCTCAGAAGCTCTTTTCCTGCTTCTATGACCTGCCAGCGATCGACTTTGCTCCAGAGAGCATTTTTGTCCAGCTTATTTCTAAATGTCACTGAGTCATGTTCACGACCTCTGGTATCCAACATACGCAACTGAACTTCAAAGTGCTTTTCAGAAGAACCTTTCAAACTGACCACTGGTTGATATTTCAATTTAAAATTGTCATTTTTCAGAGCCTGGCTGACCATTCCTGCCAGATGCTTCTCAACCGAACTGACCGCATTAACCTTACGTTTCTGATAGAAACAAAGTTTTCCGCCGCCTTCTTTTTGGGCCTGAATAGCAGCATGGCGAGCTCTGACCAACTGAGTATCAGGATCACTGTTGGAATCGGTCAGCATGACACTACCCAGACTCAGCCTGACCGGAAGCTCATTGCTGCCCAGTGTGACCGTCTCTTGTGTAACCGCTTTAATGACTTGATCGGCCAATTCCCGCACCGACTTTTCATCACTGGCTTTCACCAAAGCCATGATACAGTCACCGCTCCAACTGGCAGCTTGATGTTCTATTAACTCCAAACCAAGACGTGAACTGACTTCTTTATAATAGGGCTGGCTGACTCTTTTACCGCCTTTGGCATGAAGCGCACGCAGTGAATCGAGAGTAATACAAAGCAAGGCAAACTGGTCTTTACCCGCAACCACTCTCTGCATGGCAACATCCATCTGCTCTTTGAAAGCTTCTTTATCATAGAGATGGGTTTCGCTATCAAGACGGGCCACTTCGACGTCTTTATGCTCAACATCCGAGGCCTCTTCAGTTTCCTGGAGCCTAACCAGCAGACTCAGTGTATAACGTCCCTCAAAGGAAGTAGGACTGACTATAGCCCTGACAGGCACTTCATTATCCTGAACTGCCAGCAACGGACACTGAATCGCTGCCAGGGCCCGGCCACTGTCTTCGATACTGTTCAGGAAATCACCCACTTCCCTGCGATCTTTTCCCGCCACCAGATCAGTAAAGGGTTTACCGAGAAGACTGGCATTGCCATCCAGACCCACCAGCTCATTGAATGCCGGGTTTGAGTATTTAACCTGACCTTCACTGATATAGATGATGGCATCCACCTGATCGTCCAACAGGTGACGTCTCTGTTTCTCTGATTCATTCAGGGCAACGCTCATCAGTCGATGGTGACGGCGGGCGTTAAGGTCGGCAATTTCCCGATCAGAAGTCAGCAGAAGCAGTTCATCATTGTCTTGAGCAATAACACTTCTTACTCCCAGCTTGAGCCATTGCAACTGTTCTTCTTCCGGTTGTTCTGACAATACTATCGAAGGAATGTCCCTGCCCTGCTGGTCAACCCGATCAAGCACTGAACTGATCGTTAATCCCTCTGGCAGCTCGGCTGAAGAGATAATCATCAAATCCCATTTCTGATGACCAGACAGAGCTTCTTCCAGACTCTTTATAGAAGTGACATGATGAGCACGGGTCGGGTATCCGGCATCCCGATAAACATTAAGCAGTGCCTCAGCTTCTTCAGAGGAAGTATCCACTATGAGCAGCCGGATGGTATCCCTGTTTTCCTGCTCCATGACATTGACCTGATTCAACGAGAGTTTAAGGGTTATCTCATTCTTATAACTGCCATGCGGCCGAAATCATTAGCCCCCTGTCAAAAAACCATCCCTGTTTTTATCTCATTGGCTGCTTTGATAATAATTCCGCAGGTTCTCTACCCCTTCACCCGAATCATCAAAATCCACTTCTAAACTGATCAGATAAACGCTAAAAACCGGTCAGATCTCATGGGGCACTCAAACAGCCTTGAGCCCGGGGCAAAAAACAGCCCTGAGCCTGGAGAAAAAGGATTTTCATTAATTGAGCTGATGATCACTCTGTTGATCGCCGGGATTATTGTTGCCATGGGACTGCCACAACTGAGGGAAGTCTCGAACACCATTCGTTTCTCAAACATTCAGCAAAACCTCCTTTCAAACCTGCTCTACGCCCGCAGTGAAGCCGTTAAAACCGGCAGCAATACCATCGCCTGTGCATCCACTGACGGGACTACCTGCGCAGCAGATCCAACCCTTTGGAGTCAAGGCTGGGTCATTTTCACCGATGAAAACAGTAACGGCGTATTTGACGCAGGAGTCGATACCTTGAGACGCTCACAGACAATAGAATCTATCGCCTCAATTACCTGGAGTAACAGCACGCCAATCGTGTTTCAGGGAGATGGCACCGTCAACAACACCAGTTCAGGCAACTTTCTTATTTGCGACAGTCTGACAACATCGAAGATCGCCAGAGGTGTTACCATTAACCTGTCTGGTAGAGTACGCTCCGCCAACTCAGTGGTTTGTCCATGAATTCAGGACGTTCCCAAGCAGGCATGACCCTGGTAGAAGTTCTGATCACAGTCGTCATTCTGGCTTCTGGCCTCTTAGGTATGGCCGCTTTACAGACCCGAAGCATCAGTTACAACAACATTGCCTATCTCAATTCCCTATCCAACATCCTTGCCTACGACATGCTCGACAGGATCAAAGCCAACCCGGTCTACGCACTTAACGGGCCCGGTTATTCGGCCAGTGTCGGCAATGCGCCCGCTGCTTATCCTAATGATTGCGACACCGCAGATTGCACACCCGCTGAGTTAGCCCGTTATGACATTGCGCAATGGAAGTTCATTCTGGACGCCCAGCTCCCCGATTCAGACGGTTCAATTGTCAAAACCGATGTACCAGAGGGCCGGAACTACACCATCACGATCTTCTTTGATGACAGCAAAGGACAGCAGACCCGCCGCCAGGTGATTCTCAGGAGCACTCTATAAATCATGAACCACATCAAGCAGAAGGGACTCAGCCTGATTGAACTGATGATTGCCATGTTATTGGGCATTTTGATCATTGCCTCAGTCACTCAGGTCTTTCTGAGCAGCAATAATTCCAATCGATTGAACTTTCAGCTGGGACTGATGCAGGAAGCAGCACGAATTGCCGTAAGCTCCATTTCGAGTGACGTCCGTGTAGCAGGATACACAGGCTGCAATAGAGAAACTTCTATTGGAAATGCCCTGCTTCAAAATAGTGCCAGCCATGAATGGCTCACCGCTGAACAACCTATTCAGGGATTGAACCTTTCTGACACCCGGTCAAAGATGGACGCTCAGGCCACCTCGGAAAGCCTGCTGATCTTTAAGGTTAATCCCGACATTGTTTTCTCCGTAACCCACCATGACACCTCCACATCGACTCTGACACTGGACCGCAACATCGGCTCAACCCTGTCAGTAGGCCATGCTGCTGCCATCACCCGTCAAGACTGTTCTCAGGT
>NZ_JAHHPN010000616.1:0-27260 GCF_024606325.1 Endozoicomonas sp. ONNA1 | reverse complement strand
ATCTTCTAGTAATAATGCCCAGCATCATAGCCATTCAAACAGCATAAAGAAACAAGCGTTTAAAACTGAGTGATTCATGCATATTAATGAATGGATCAGTCGTTTTTGTCTAAACTAGCGACAGCGGCTTTCAGCCTGTAAGAGGTGTTTCATGGCTAAAAGCAAGCTCATACAAGTAATGAAAGAACCTGGTTAGCGCCCCTCCAAAGACGACATAACCTTTGATAAAACCTGCTGGAAAGGTGAGAAATTCAAAAATAAGTGAGGGGAAGACTCGGAAAACAAGACCTCCTGCTGGAGTAAACTATGAAAAAATTATTATTTATTATTGTATGCTGGCTTATTACCAGCCCTGTATTGGCATTACCAACTATTAAACCGCCCCCTCTGAATAAAGGCGATACCGTTGCCTTCATTTCCAGTGGCTTTCGTGTTAATGACGCTCAGGATGTGCAATTTGCAACAGAGCGACTTCAGGCATTGGGATTGAACGTTATCTATGGTAAAACGATTTTTCAACAGAGCGGATATTTTGCGGGTACTGATCAGGCACGTGCTGCTGATATTAATGACATGTTTGCCAACCCGGAAGTTAAAGCCATTATTGAGTTACGTGGTGGCTGGGGGTCGGCCAGAACACTGGAGTATCTCGACTTTCCTTTAATCAAAAAGAATCCCAAGATTTTTATGGGTTTTAGTGACATTACCACCTTGCTGTTAGCCATCTACCAGAAAACTGGCTTAATAACGTTTCATGGCCCGATGGCTGCGGCTTTTCCCTGGACGCAATACACCGTCAATTATTTGGAGAAAATTCTCTTTCAAGGTAATGCCATTACTATGGGTAACCCGATCATCAAAAGCGATGATTTAACCCGGACTATTGCGCGAATTCAAACTATTCACCCTGGCATTGCCACAGGGGAAATTCTGGGGGGCAACTTATCCGTGTTAGTTTCCATGCTGGGAAGCACCTATTTACCCAGTTTTAAAAATAAAATTCTGTTTTTGGAAGACACAGGTGAAGATGTTTATCAAATTGATCGCATGTTAACCCAATTACAAACTGCCGGTATTTTAAAAGAAATCTCTGGCTTTATTTTTGGTCAATGTACACATTGTAATGCCAAGGTTCCTTATGGCTCTTTCCGCTTGCAGGAAGTGCTGGAACAACACATTTCACCCTTGCAGATTCCAGCCTGGAATGGGGCAATGATTGGCCACCAGGATAATATATTTACCATTGCCGAAGGTGTAAACGTCCGTGTCGACGCGAGTGAGGGCACCATTGAGATGCTAGAGCCTGCTGTTAACCCCTGACCCGGAAATTTCAATCACTGCTTCGGTAATTCCTCTGGATATCGGCCTCTTAACTCAATATACTCACCCATCACTCGGGGGAGTAGCCTGCCTGGCAGACAGCAGGTGTATACGTCAACATCATTGGTCATTCGACTGTGGCGTATACGACAGTGTGGCAACACATTGTTTGGCGAGACTCGGTTGGCAGCACTGGTTTATGAGGGCCTGGTGATTGCTGACTGTGTCAGAAGCCCTCTCACCTATTGATATGATTGAAATTCTTTCCTTTGTTGCCGCTATAGCGGTGGGCTTTGTTGTTCTATCCACCAGCGCTGATCGTTTGATCGAAGTAGCTTCTACCCTGGCCTCTCGACTGGGTATGTCCATTCTCACCATTGGCATGACCATTGTTGCCTTTGGTACTTCAGCACCAGAACTTCTGGTATCGTCTGTTGCCGCACTGGACGGTTCTGCCGGTATTGCCATTGGTAATGCCCTTGGCTCTAACATCATCAATATCGGTCTGGTGCTGGCATTGTGCGGAATTATTTACCCCTTAGTAGTCAGCCGTCGCATTATTACCCGTGAGCTACCGCTTTTAGTGCTGGTCGTCGCTTTCGCAATGGCTCTAATGCTCGATGGCGACCTCAGCCAGATGGACGGCTTTATCCTGGCCGGGGCCCTGCTCGCTTATTGCTACTATCTGGCAAAACATTCCGGTGGTGACAATGAAGATGAAGACGAAGTGGTTATTCTCTCTATTTCTACCACCCGCGCCGTTGTGGAAAGTCTGGTTCTGCTGGCCTTGCTTATGGGCAGTTCAAAATTGCTGGTTTGGGGTGCCAGTGAACTGGCCCGCTCATTCGGTATCAGTGAAATGATTATCGGCCTTACCGTCATCGCCTTCGGAACCAGTCTGCCAGAAATGGCTGCTGCTTTGGCCAGTGCCCGAAAGGGTCTGTTTGATCTGGTCATGGCCACGGTTATTGGCTCCAATATATTCAACCTGTTGGGGGTTCTGGCTTTTCCCGGGATTCTCAGCGGCGGACTGGCAATTGATTCATCGGTTCTACAGAGAGATGGTCTGGCAATGGCGGGGCTTACTGCGCTTCTGGCGATTTGCATAGTCACCAGTTTGGCAATGGATCGCGACGAAACAAGCTCATCATCCATGACCCTGGGAAGGGTCACTTGCAGCAGAGTACCGCGCTATAAGAGCGCCATTATTCTTGCTGCATTTACCACCTATATGGGTGTGCTGGCCCTCTCTATCATTAGCTGATAAACGAAAACTCTGCACTGAGGTCAGCAATGACCTCAGTGCTTATCAGTCGTCTCCAGTCGTTCAATCTCTTCCCGGAATTCATTCAGATCCTTGAAGTGACGATAAACGGAGGCAAACCGGATGTAGGCGATTTCGTCGAGTTCCCGAAGTTCATGCATGACTTCTTCACCCAGAACCAGAGATTTGATTTCCCGCTCACCGGTGGCCCGGAGCCGAAGCTTGATACGGGTCACTGACTCTTCGATCTGTTCCATGCTGACAGGGCGTTTTTCCAGAGCCTTAGACATGCCCGCACGTAACTTTTCTTCATTGAAGGGTTCACGGGAACCATCTCTCTTGACCAGTCTGGGAATCAACAACTCTGCCATTTCATAAGTCGTAAATCGTTCACTGCAAGTCAAACATTCACGACGACGGCGCACCTGGTTTCCATCTGCCACCAGGCGGGAATCAATGACTTTGGTATCGACAGCGTTGCAAAAAGGGCAGTGCATGGGTAATGGAAACGTTCTTCAGAATGAGTCTTCCATCATAATTCACCCTTGCAGAATTACCAACACTTTGCAGCAATGAAGCGAGAAGTGTGAGAAGCCCACTGACCCGTTTCAGATCAGCGGTCTTCAGTTGAAAAGCAGTCTCAGATTAGCTGTATACAGGCAGACGCTTGCAAATTGCCAGAACATTCACCTTTACATCCGCTACAACCTGCTCATTACCGATGTTTTCCAGTACGTCGCAGATCCACCCCGCCAGAGCAGCGGAATCTTCTTCGTTGAAACCACGGCGGGTAATGGCTGGAGTACCAATACGCAGACCACTGGTGACAAAGGGTGAGCGCGGATCGTTTGGAACCGCATTCTTGTTGACAGTAATGTTAGCTTCACCCAGTGCCGCTTCAGCGTCTTTACCAGTGTACTCTTTACCGATCAGATCCATCAGGAACAGGTGATCGTCGGTACCGCCAGAGACAATTTTGATACCACGCTCAAGCATCACGCGGGTCATCGCCTGAGCATTTCTCACAACCTGCTGCTGGTAAGTCTTGAAGTCATCGGACATCGCTTCCTTGAAGCAAACCGCCTTGGCTGCAATCACATGGCACAGAGGACCACCCTGAGACTCAGGGAATACAGCAAAGTTAAACTTCTTATTCAGCTCTTCATTATCGTTAGCCAAAATCAGGCCGCCACGGGGACCACCCAGTGTTTTGTGAGTAGTTGTCGTGACGACATCGGCAATGCCTACAGGAGACGGGTAAACACCAGCAGCCACCAGGCCAGCCACGTGAGCCATATCGACCAGCAGGTAAGCACCTACCTTGTCGGCAATATCACGGAAGCGCTGCCAGTCCACAACACGGGAGTAGGCAGAGAAGCCTGCAACGATCATTTTTGGCTTGTGCTCATCCGCCAGACGCTCAACTTCCTGATAGTCGATCTCACCGGTTTCAGGGTTCAGTCCGTACTGAACTGCTTCATAAATGCGACCGGAAAAACTGACCTTGGCACCGTGAGTCAAGTGGCCTCCGTGAGCCAGACTCATACCCAGAACCTTGTCACCGGGCTTAATCAGAGCCATGTAGACCGCCGCATTGGCCTGAGAGCCGGAATGAGGCTGAACGTTAGCGTAGCTGGCACCAAACAGCTCTTTAGCGCGATCAATAGCCAGCTGTTCAGTGACATCAACATGCTCACAGCCACCGTAGTAGCGCTTACCCGGGTAACCTTCTGCGTATTTATTGGTCAGGACAGACCCTTGTGCTTCCATCACTCTGGGGCTAGTGTAATTTTCGGAAGCAATCAGCTCGATGTGCTCTTCCTGGCGAACCGTTTCAGCATCGATAGCAGCCTTGAGTTCAGGGTCGAACTCAGCGATGGACATGTCCTTTCTGAACATTAATGATTCCTCGGAATGTTGCCTGTTAATGAGGTTTTTCGGCGACCATTCTAATACACCTGTTCAGGATTTCGTATCGAAAAAGTTTCATGTCAATTTGAGCAAGGCTCATGGGCCCTGACTTAACTTTCCGGCAGCCAGTCCTCAGTCATGATTTGCTCAAAGCTCCAGGGGCACTCAGCCGGGAAATCATCGGGCTTATATTTCATGTCAGCCGCTGCATCCCTCTTTGCAGACCGATAAGCTTTTGGTAAGACCTCATCAATCTTACTGTTTAGGCTGGGGTTATCTTCGAGAAGATCGAGGATGACGCCTCGTTGTTTAGCGACGCTGACCAGCCAGCTCCTGTACCAGTCCGTCATTGTGTGCTGATCGTCTTTTCCGGACTGTATTTGCCATTTGAGCAGGTGCAGGAGCAATTCTTTAGTACAACTGCGTAAAGCCTGATACTGAGCCTTGCCCATATCTTCAATTTCCTCTACCAGGTTGGCAATATCAAGCTCATCAAAGCGTCCTTGCTTAATCAACTCGGCCTGACGATAGGACCAGCTGTAGAAGTCAGTGTCATACAGGTTTTCCATAAAAAATCCTCCATTGCCCTACCACTCTAGGCGTAAACCAGAAGGGAATCAAAATGGACTGCAGTTGCAGGCACCATTGCGGTCGGGATTTTGCCCGAGAGTTTGACATTATTGACAGTAGGTACGAGCATACAGAAAAGCCTCAAAAGTGCTATTATTCCGGGGTTCAGTCAAATCTATTATGGATGCCTAAATTGTCACAATACGTCTACACCATGAATCGGGTGAGCAAGATCGTTCCCCCGAAGCGTCAGATTCTTAAAGACATTTCCCTCTCTTTTTTCCCCGGTGCCAAAATTGGTGTCCTGGGTCTGAACGGTGCCGGTAAGTCGACTCTGCTGCGCATCATGGCCGGTGTTGACCAGGAATTTGATGGTGAAGCCCGTCCGCAACCCAACCTGAAGGTTGGCTATCTGCCTCAGGAGCCTCAACTGACACCCGGTAAAACGGTTCGTGAAGTAGTGGAAGAAGCCCTGGGTGAAATCAAGGAAGCTCAGGACAAGCTGGAAGCGGTTTACGCCGCCTACGCCGAGCCAGATGCCGACTTTGATGCCCTGGCGGCAGAACAGGCCAGACTGGAAAACATTATTCAGGCGGCGGATGCCCACAACCTGGAGCGCAAACTGGACGTTGCTGCCGACGCCTTGCGTCTTCCTGAATGGGACGCTGTCGTAGACAAGCTGTCTGGCGGTGAACGCCGTCGTGTAGCACTTTGTCGCCTGTTGCTCTCCAGCCCCGAAATGTTGTTGCTGGACGAACCTACTAACCACCTGGATGCCGAATCAGTTGCCTGGCTCGAGCGCTTCCTTGTTGAATATCCGGGAACCGTTGTGGCTATTACCCACGACCGTTACTTCCTGGACAACGCAGCGGGCTGGATTCTGGAACTGGACCGTGGTCATGGTATTCCGTGGGAAGGTAACTACAGTGACTGGCTGGAGCAGAAAGAAGCTCGACTTGAACAGGAAAGCAAGCAGCAGGACGCTCATCGTAAAGCAATGCAGCAGGAACTGGAATGGTCACGCTCCAACACCAAAGGTCGTCAGTCTAAATCCAAGGCACGTCTGGCGCGCTTTGAAGAAATGCAGTCACAGGAATTTCAGGCCCGTAACGAAACCAACGAAATCTACATTCCACCTGGCCCGCGTCTGGGCGATAAAGTTCTGGAATTCAATCATGTTTCCAAAGGCTTTGGTGATCGCCTGCTGATCGACGACCTGAGTTTCAGCATTCCCAAGGGCGCTATTGTCGGTATTATCGGTGGTAACGGTGCCGGTAAAACCACACTGTTCAGGATAATTACCGGAGACGAACAGCCTGATTCCGGAACCATTGAACACGGTGAGACGATCAAAATCTCTAATGTTCAGCAGATGCGTGACGAGCTGAAAGATGACAAGACGGTTTTCGAAGCGATCTCCGATGGCCAGGACATCCTGCGCATCAATGGATACGAAATGCAGTCCCGTAAGTATATTGGTCGGTTCAACTTCAAAGGTGGCGACCAGCAGAAACGCGTGGGTGAACTCTCCGGTGGTGAGCGTGGACGACTGCAACTGGCAGCGACACTGAAAGAAGGCGGCAATGTACTACTACTCGACGAGCCCTCCAACGACCTTGATGTAGAAACCCTGCGTGCCCTGGAAGATGCACTTCTGGCTTTCCCGGGCTGCGCCATGGTGATCTCTCACGATCGCTGGTTCCTGGATCGTGTTGCTACTCATATCCTGGCGTATGAAGGCGATTCCAAAGTCACCTTCTTTGAAGGCAACTACACTGAGTACGAAGCCGATCGCAAGGAGCGCCTGGGTGAAGAAGCTGCAGGCCCCCACCGCATCAAATACAAGCGTATTGATGCTTGATTGTCAGACGTTTAGAGCGTAGCTTTCTGGCTACGCTCGCCCCACACCACCGCGTATGAGTCAACACTGCGTGATTCGTACGATTACGCCGCCATTGAGCGAGGGACCTGAAAATAAGTCCACCAGCAATATTAAAAAAACCATCAATATCTGCTTCAGCCGAGCGGCAAAGACCCGGAAAGAACTGGAAGCATTTGTTCTATGTGCTCTCAATTTGTCGACTGCGCGCTAAAAGTTGCTGGCGTCATAGGGCCAGGGAACAAATTTGGCTTTGAACCTATAAAGTTCAGCCATTGGATTTCCAGCGTTGAATAACGGCAGCTTTTCATCAAGTTTATTTGAGTAGTCGATAACACAATCAGTATTGTATCCACTCAGTTGCGAAACCTGTGAAATTATTTCATTTGGATCTGTCGTTCCATCCAACTGTCTTATTAATAGCCCCTCTTCGGAATTTTCGCCTGCGTATATCCTCATCCCCCTCCCTACAATGGAGAATGGTTCATCGGTTCCTAACTCTGTTGCAACCTTTAGTGCTGATCTTAATTTTATATAGTGGACTCTTTTTCCATTAATAGAAATTGGTGGCTTCAACCTGAATTGCTGTTCGTAAAATAGCGATCCTTCATTATTTTCAACACACTCCATTGTCTTCGTTATTGCGAAAGCTCCTGATGACGTGCTCATCATAATAGCTACTGACAATATCAGCCTGAGTCTAAACATCTTCTATACCTTTTTACAAAAAATGTAAGGGTGGTACAGATTCTATTTTTTTCAATAGCAGCTAACGATTCTGTAGAAAAAGAAGATAAGAACAACTGCTTCTGGATTGTTCTCAATCATTGCCTGAACTCACTTTGTATGACTTCACATCACTGCTGACCTATAAAGGTTATTCATTTATGAGGAGGCAGACTTTTCTTTTGATAGCACCCATGCCGCTTTATCCATTGACTCGCTGCGCGCTTCAGCATAGTAATGAGGCAATGGGACAAAAAATCAATCAGCACTTAAGTACCTTTTTCAGGCCCTGAACATTTAATTCTGAGTGAGCGTAGAGCTTTCCAGAGAATAGGCTAATCTTTTCAACTCTGCTGATGAACTCAGGATTGACGACGATGCTTTTTAGGGTACTCAATGGCCTGTCTCTTGGTGTGCTGTCCATTATTACAGGCTCAATACTTTCAAATAATGCACAATCTTCCGAGGCTGTTTTTGTTGGGAGAATGGGAGGGTTGGAAGTTCAGGTTCAGGGAGATAAAGCCCTGTTTAGAAACAACGAATTAATTCATAACAGCAATCCTTTGTCTCTGGCAATGAATAATAAAGGTGTTCAAAAAATAGAAATAGAACCAGACAAGATAGAAATTTACACCTACAAAAACAACTTGCCAGACACTATTTATTTTCCACTACTGATTGAACCAACCCCAACGGCCTCAGGCATTCAAAGCATTGACCAAACCAGAGGATTTCAACTACTGAACGACAGCGTCATATCACTGGCAACCACTGTAATCGATAAAACCATAGTTCTTCCAACGCCCACACTGAATTACTTGCCAACGGAATACAACCCTAAAACGATCACTCACTCTGAGATAGAGCTTTATCAGGAGACTCAACATACGTTTTATGCGACTGCCTCTATCCCTATGTTACCTCCTGTGTCCTCAGTAGCGTCCGGGGGAGATTATATTGACCTTGACTTTGAAGCACCGGATACCATCAGGGTTTACCCAAAAGGAAAAGACAATAGTTCCGAATCCGGTTTTTTTGAGCAGATTATCAGAAAAGTGGCTGATAGCCCTGAGAAAAAAAACGACAATGACAGGCAACAGGAAAAGCAGACAACCACTTCGTCTACACAAAGTGATGCCACCAACTCAGAAAGCACTACTACCACAACAACAAACTCCTCTACCGGAGCCGAAGCTGCTTCAACTTCCACGCTTCGATCAGAAGCCTCAGCCTCGGATGAAGATGCGGATGAAACGCTCAAAAAACCTTTATCCGAACAATTCAATTCCTATCACTCAATAGAAAACAGTTCGAATCAAAAGGTCCTTGATGCCATCAGAGCACTCATTGAAGAAAATGATGAGCACGACCTGCCATGGGTAGTACTTGAAAAAATTCATGGCTGTAATTACAGCTTCTGGACTGATGGCACCGTTGTCAGGGTGGGTAGGAGGAATGACTGGGTGGGCGATGATGAAAAGTTTTTTAATCACCGCCCAGTATATGAACAATACAGAGAAATGATTCTTGATATGTACCGAAAGTTCTGTAAAGAAGGAGACATTTTAAATGTCACGGGCGAACTCTATGGCAAATCTATACAGAAACAAATTTTTTACCAGGACAATATCAAATTTGCAGCTTTCGACATTTTCGTCAACAAACAAAAAATAGATTATAACACTTTTAAACAATGGACTTTGGCGACGGGTATCCCTACCGTTATAGAGTTAAAAATGTGTGACTCCTTTGAAGACGCTCTTTCTTACAACCCGGTTTTTAAAAGTCTTCATAGTCAAACTGCTGACATTGCAGAAGGTGTTGTCATTAAACCTGTTGAGCCCAAATTTTTAAAATATCATCAACCCGTTATTTTAAAAATAAAAAATTCGAACTTTGATGAAACCAATTCAAAAAAAGCATTACCTAAAACTAAAAAAGTCCAACACATCAGTGAAGAAAACCAGATTCTACTTGCTTCACTTCTTGCAAAAGTTACAGAAAACCGTCTTGATTCCGTTACTTCCAAGTCAGGTGAATTAACAAAAAAGAACAATAATAAAATCAGAGGCGAATTTCTTCAGGATATTTTAGATGAATATAAAAGAGAAAATGAGTTAACCGCAAAGGATAAAGTGAACGATGTTAAGCAGTGGAAGCTTTTAATTGGGGAATTATTTAAAGCAATAAATGAACTTATACGGCCTAAGACATATCAATAAATGAGTAAAATTATTGAGTTGTTCCCACGCTCCTGAGGGTGTTGCAAAACCGTTAAGCTACCTCATGAGCGTGAGAACGAGACAACATCAGCTTGCTCGAGTATTTTTTTTGAAGCTCTTTCCCAACAGCTGCATAATTTTCAAGGTCATAAACAGAAGACTGAAACGATGTTTTTTAATCACTAAAAATAATCATTATAAAAATTTATGTGCCTTGTAATATCGCTGCAATTAAGATCTTTATCTTGATAACTCAAGCTCAGTGTTATATTGACCAATATAATAAGAGCAGTATCATTGCCATACTCGTTAATCCAGACCAACAGGCTATCTAACAATTCATCATTCCCGAGAACTCTTGATAAAACATTGAACCTTTCAGAAAAAATCAATATCGAATCATCGAAAATAGCTTTTAGTATTATCCCTACTAATGACCGTTTCTGTGATGGGGTATAAAAAACGTCCTCTATTATATATTCAATCCAGACGCTAATCCCGGTAGTACTCTTTTGTCTAAGAAGAATATCTTCTAAAAGAAGATCACACGATACATTCAGTGGCATAAAAAAAACAACAAACAACACAATCGATTTAACATTCAACATCAGGCAGATCCCCAATACTCATTTTTGAGAGCTGTACGTTTAACGCCTGCTTCAAGTCCTCCATGTATCAAAATAGAAATCGCGCTATTTATCGACGACTCTCACTATATGAAAACCGATGGAAAGAGACTGTAATGGATCGTTACTCTGAAGAAATGATTTCAGCGGCTCAGCTTAAAAGAGAGAAACCGGCAGTGCTTCATAATAGCTGATAGATTCATTGAGATGAATTCAACAATGACCCTATTGTGAATCTCTGCTGGCTTGGAAAAGCAAATAGTCCTGCGGGTTAGACTGTTTAACCAGGTTCTCAGCGTTCTGACTTCTGACTGTTATTTCCTCTAAACCTGAATGAGCAAAAATCCCCACTGACTAAAGACTGTTAATTGCGTACAATACGCAGTCCGAGAAACGTCACCTTCGCTTCGCAAGACGATAAAACAGCAGAGCCCGGGAGTAGGAAAGTGATCAGCAAACTGAACCAACAGGCCGTCAATGCCAACAGCGCAGAAGGGACGCTGTATCAGAACTTTGCCGATCGGTTGGCCAGCTCCGGATTCCAGGGCGATATAGAGCTGGGTTATGCAGAACGGACTGTGCTGGCCACCGACAACTCGATCTATCAGGTGTATCCGGAAGGTGTCCTGTACCCCAAAGGCACTGAAGATCTGAGCAAAATGCTGTCATTGGCCAATGCACCTTCTTTCCAAACTATTGTGCTCTCTCCGAGGGGAGGGGGTACCGGCACTAATGGCCAGTCACTCACCTCGGGATTTATGGTAGACACCAGCCGCTATATGAATCAGGTTCTGGAGATCAATCCTGAAGAGCGCTGGGCGAGAGTTCAAAGCGGCACCGTCAAAGACCATCTGAATGACCTGGCCGCCAGGCACGGTCTGTTTTTCGCCCCGGAACTGTCCACCAGCAACCGGGCTACGATCGGCGGCATGGTAAACACCGATGCCAGTGGTCAGGGATCGGTTGTCTATGGCAAAACCCGCCACCACGTCCTGGAACTGACTTCAGTCTTCGCTGATGGCACCGTGTGGAACTCATCGCCTCTGACAGAACAGGAGCTTGACGACATCTGTCAACGTGAAGACCGTGCAGGGCAGATTCACAAAACGCTGATTGAAGCCTATAACCAGAACAAAGAGCGAGTCGAAGCCGTTTTTCCAAAGCTCAACCGAAATTTGACCGGTTATGATCTGGCCAATATCCGCAGAAAAGACCCTGTGAACCCTGAAGACTCTGGCAAGTTTGATCTCAATGCCATTCTCTGCGGTTCCGAAGGGACACTGGCCATGATCAGTGAGATTAAGGTCAACCTTCTGCCAATACCCGAAACCTCAGCACTGGTTCTGGTGTTCTATTCAAGCTTTCAGGAATCGCTGAGGGATGCCCGGTCTCTTATGCAAGCCACCCCCAGCTCTGTTGAGACCATTGACTCCAAAGTCCTGTCGCTCGCCAAAGCAGACAGTGTCTGGGAGACCGTGAAAGCCTATTTCCCGGATGATATTAACCGGATTGACGGCATTAACTTTGTTGAATACACCGGACAATCGGAAGCCGATATTCAGGAAGGTATTGAGCGCTTGAAAGCGGAGCTGAACAAGCCTTCGGAAATCCAGCGGGTGGGTCACAGCATTGTGACAGGCACCCCAAACGTCAAAAAGATCTGGAATATGCGCAAGCAGTCCGTGGGCCTGTTGGGCAACATGGAAGGCGACGCACGACCTATACCCTTTGTAGAAGACGTAGCCGTGCCACCAGAGAATCTGGCTGCTTTTATCGCTCGCTTTCGGGCTTTGCTCGATAGTCATAACCTGTCTTATGGCATGTTTGGTCATGTCGATGCAGGGGTTCTCCACGTTAGACCCGCTATCGACATGAAAGATGTGCAACAGGAGGTTCTGGTCAGAACGATCAGTGATGAAGTTTCTGCACTGGCAAAAGCCCATGGTGGTGTTCTCTGGGGAGAACATGGCAAAGGCGTTCGCTCTGAATACGCACCCGACTTTTTCCAGGATCTTTACCCGGTACTGCAAAACATTAAAAGTGCTTTCGACCCCCATAATCAGCTGAATCCGGGGAAAATAGCGACCCCCTCCACCCGGGCCTCAGAAACTCTGCTGAAGATTGACGGTGTGCAAACCCGTGGCCAGCTTGACAGAACCATCGAAAGAAAGGCCTTCGAGGTTTTTACCCGAGGCATGTACTGCAATGGCAATGGTGCCTGCTTCAATTACAACCCCAACAGCGCCATGTGTCCAACCTGGAAGGCCACTCTGGATAGAACTCAATCACCCAAAGGTCGTTCAGGACTGGTACGTGAATGGCTGAGACTGCAGAGCACATCGGGCAGCAATATCTCTGAAGCAATCGGCGAGGCACGCCAGTCCGGACATTTCTATAATGCCTTGGATAAGACCCGTAACAGCATTGACAAGCTGCGGGGCAAAGGAGATTTCAGCCATGAAGTCTACGAAGCTCTGGACAGCTGTATGAGCTGTAAATCCTGTGCAGGTCAATGTCCTGTTCAGGTGAATGTGCCTGATTTGAGATCCCGGTACTTTGAGCTCTACCACACTCGCTACCTGCGTCCCGCCAAACATCACGCTGCTGCCATGCTGGAGCCCATGCTGCCGGCACTGGCAAAAGCCAAATCCGTTTATAATCGGGTAGCCAGCTCGGGTTTGATGAACAAGCTTTCGGCTAAAACATCAGGTCTTCAGGATCTACCGGCTATCACCAGTGCATCGCCTTTGGAAGACAGTTGTCGTTCTGGTGCTTCTGTGGCTTCAGACAGTCTGCTGGCTTCCATGACAGAAAAAGAGCTGGCTCGAACGGTGGTGATTGTCCAGGACGCCTTTACCAGTTTTTTCGAAACCCCGGTACTGACTGATCTGGTCGAGCTGTTAGTCAGACTTGGGTATCGCCCCCTGGTTGCACCTTATAAACCCAACGGAAAAGTACTGCATGTCTATGGTTTCCTGGGACGCTTTGAAAAAGTCGCAAAAACCAATGCCAGGGCACTCAAAAAGCTTGCCGATAAGGGCGTAGCCCTGATCGGGATTGATGCCGCCGTTACCCTGACTTACCGGGATGAGTATCATGAGATCATGGGTGAAGAGGCTCCTGAAGTGCAATTACTCTCGGAGTGGTTCGCCAGTCAGGCGGATACTATTCGTGAGCTTCAGTTAAACCTGAGTGGTGAGTTCAAGCTGCTGGGTCACTGTACGGAGACCACCAATGCACCTGCTGCACCGGCACAATGGCAAAAGCTGTTTTCCGCCTGTGGACTAAAACTGACATATCAGGCAACTGGCTGTTGCGGCATGGCGGGCATCTATGGGCACGAAACCCGCAACCAGAAAACGTCCCGAAAGCTATACGACATGAGCTGGAAGCCTGTAGTGGAGAGTCCTGAAAACCAAGGCCAACTCGTGGCTACAGGCTACTCCTGCCGAAGTCAGGTAAAGCGTTTTGGGGATACCGAGATTCCTCACCCGGTTTCAAAGCTGCTGGCCTTAATGGACGGGTAGAATAATCGTGCTCAACCCACTGCCAACAGCTCTGACAACTCATGACGATTTCCAATCAGATCAGCAAGCGTGTAACCATCCAGAACCGCCATGAATGCAGCCATGGCATCAGCTAAAACCCTTTTTAAACGACAAACATCTGATATACGACACGCTGGCTCATCACAGTCCACCAATACCAGGGTGGATTCCATCATTCTCACCAACACCCCCAGGTTGATATCTTCAGCAGAACGTCCCATCCGGAAACCACCACCTTTACCACGGATTGTTGACAGATAGCCTTCCTGACCCAGCCGCTGGACAATCTTCATGACATGATTTCGCGAGAGATCATACACCTCTGTCACTTCCTGAATTGAGATCAACCGGAGCCTTGGCTGTAAAGCCGAGTAGATCAGGATTCTCAGCGCATAATCGGTTTGTTTGGTCAATTTCATGGGGGCTATAGACTTTTTTTAAAGATGCATCTAGGATGCACCTAATAAAGATGCATTACAAATACATCTTTTAAAGGACCCATTTGGAGCTCCCCATGAACCTGAGTGAAAAGACCATCTGCATCGTCAAAGCCACTGCCCCAGTTATGGCTGAATGTGGCGAAGCGATTACCCGCCACTTTTATCAGCGTCTGTTCAGCCATCATCCTGAACTGCTGAATATTTTCAACGCTTCCCACCAGAAGACAGGGCGTCAACAAGCCGCTCTGGCAGCGGCTGTCTATGGCTACGCTGCCCACATTGATAACCCGGGAGCACTGAGTAACGCCATACAACGTATTGCCCACAAGCATGCCAGCTTTAATGTCAACCCCGAACACTACCCTATCGTAGGTGAACACCTGCTGGCAGCAGTGGCCCATGTTCTGGGTGATGCTGCAACGGGCGAGATTCTTGAAGCCTGGGGAGAGGCGTATCACTTCCTGGCCAATATCTTTATCGAAATGGAAGAAAGTATTTATCAGGAAAGTGAGGGTCAAAAAGGTGGCTGGCGCGGTACCCGCACATTCAGAGTGACCCGAAAAGTGAAAGAGAGTGATCTGATCACTTCCTTCTACTCTGAGCCAGTGGACGGAAAACCCGTCGCCGACTTTAAACCGGGACAATACATCGGCCTGTACATAACCCCGGAAAACAGCGTTCACCGTTGTATCCGCCAGTACAGCCTGTCCGATGCGAGTAATGGCAAAAGCTATAGAATTTCGGTAAAACGCGAAGGAAGTGGAGATATTCAAGGCCATATTTCTAACTACCTGCACGACCATGTAAAAGAAGGTGATGCAGTAGAACTGAGCCCTCCGGCCGGAGACTTTTTTCTGGATACCCGCAATCAAAGCCCGGTCGTTCTGCTCAGCGGCGGTGTCGGTGTCACACCGCTACTCAGTATGTTGAATACCCTGACAGCCTCAAATATTTCAGAACCTGTTCGTTTTGTTCACAGTGCAATAAACGGCAGTGTTCATGCTTTTTTTGATCATGTAAGCACTCTGGCAGAGCAACGTGACAATATTGAACAGATTGTTTTCTATGATCAGCCTGAGGAAGGTGATCAGAACTATGATCATGCTGGCCGTACTGACCTGAACCTGATTCGTGAACAGATAGAAATACCGGGGGCTCACTACTACTTTTGTGGTCCGTTGGGCTACATGAACATGGTCAACGAGACACTCCTGGGCTGGGGTGTGCCACCAGCAAACATTCACTAT
Source organism: Endozoicomonas sp. ONNA1 (assembly GCF_024606325.1). Classification (NCBI taxonomy): domain Bacteria; kingdom Pseudomonadati; phylum Pseudomonadota; class Gammaproteobacteria; order Oceanospirillales; family Endozoicomonadaceae; genus Endozoicomonas; species Endozoicomonas sp. ONNA1. The sequence continues at coordinate 11,507 of NZ_JAHHPN010000616.1, read as the reverse complement.
GAGGTATTTGGTCCTCACAAGAACATCTGACCTTTGCTGGAGAGAGCTAAATGCGCTCTCCTCCTGACGCTTTTTTGTCAGTTCCCCCACCTGCTTATAGTTATGGGTTACCAAGGCTGATTTCTGACACTTATATGGCTTCCTCTTTTGTTGCTAGATTCTTGATAGAGAAGCATTAAAACAGGGAAGTAAGCGATGACTCCAGGTCTTTATGAACAGGTTCGAGATCTTACTCTGGATCAAAAAAAGTTTTCACCGGGTACCAAGGTTGGACTCAACAGCGAATACGAATTGGTGGAAGTGGTAACCAGCTATAAAGACTGGATTGTCACCCACCCAGCCCCAGTACGCCTCAGAAACCTTCTTGGCTCACTGATTCAATCAGCTCACAATGTGAATCAGCACCTCAACCTCAGTGATCGTTGTGCCTCAACGCTTGAAGCAAAGGTAGCGGGAGAACTGCACTTCTCGATACTGACCGGACAGGTCGCAGAGTTCCTGAAAACCCCCGCCTGTCAGATCATACGCACCAGAGAGCAGCTAAATAAAGCACTGCAAGCTTCTGTCCGGGCCAAAAAGCCCGAGAAGAATCTTCAGGACAAGCTGAAAAAAGCAATGCATGAAAGCTTTTCAAGATTCTATGACTTTATGGACACCAGTGATCTTAACCAGCTTGTCGGATTCTATAGAGCAGCACTGCTTGAATGGCTGGACGAATTCCGTCATCAATGCGCCTGTCAGGGCGACCTGAACAATGTGTATCAGGCCACCCGGAACAGTGTTGATGTGTTCACCAGAAACCTTATCACTGAGATACCGCCTTCTAATGCGGGGGCTGTTGATTATGGTGCAGAAGCTGTGTGGCATGGGTGGGGTGAAAATGCCGAATCACTGCGTGAAATGGATGGCTGGTTACAGGCAGCCCAAGCTGAAGATCTGGAAAAGCTGCTAACAAAAATCCGTCAGGATAAAGACCTTGGTGAGAGGTTTCTGAAAGTCAGGGAGCCTGAACTCAGATCCCGTCTGGCAAAACGCCCTGACGCCGTTGCCAGAAATCTGCTGGGCATGAAACTTTCTCTGGATGATCATCTTCTATGCACTCTAAAGCGGCAGCGCAAGAAACAAGATCCCCTTTATCAAATCTTAGTCTCTGTCGCCATGCAACAAAGCGCCGAGATTATCCCCCGACTGCCACAGAATGATCCTGACATGTTGGGCCTTAGTCTTTATTTGAAATACCCGAAAGTGCTGGCTCGATGTAAGTCGACTCTGGTGCATCAACTCATTTTTCTGATTCAACTCAGCCCGGAAATGGAAGAGCAGCATATTGCCGTGGCTGCTCAACACTATCTGAGGCATCATGAAGGTTTGATGATGGTTCAGTCACCGATTTTTTACAAAGCCGCCCGAGATACACTACTGCTATCTGACTTTACTCTGACAGAGTCCATTACCCTGGCGTTTATCAAACAGTATCCAAAAGCTGCTCTGGACATTGAGCCAGCTCTTTTTAAACAATTACTTACTCACCCTGAACTGGTCGACTTCTGGCCTGTGTTTATCACAGAAAATGCGACCCGGCTCAGTGTTGAAAACTGGCAACAGCTCTTTTCTGGAAATCTTCCCGGATTTCATAAATTGATTACCCGACAAATTTCTGCAACACCGCCACTGGTTTGCCGATTCCCCAACGCTTTCACCGCTCAGTTAAAGAGCTTCTTGAAAAACAACCCGGATGTCTTAAGCAAAGTGCTGAAATTACCCAGACAAGTGGAGAATGCTGGTTACAGAACGTTGATAGCCATCGCCAAATCACTCTCTTTTGAAGTTGACATCCTCCCCGACGTCAAACCCGACCCGGGGAGCCTGACATCAGGCAGGCCAACGCTGCTTAATGACCAGACTCAACAACATTAAAAATTGAAAACAGGAGAAAATAGTTTACCTCCTCAATAAGTAAAATATATGAATGTCCTTTTTATTGTTTTCTTGATCTAACAACTTTCTGGTCTAGCCTTTTCATTTCAAAAAAACGAAATAGTTATTAAGGATAAACTCTTGAAAGAAGCATTTTCTGCGGCACTGCTGTTCTTGCTAGTGTCATTGTCCATTATCTGTTGCGCCGAGCCGGGCGACAGCGCCCTGAGCGCCAAACCTTATTCGATACCGGTCGAAGCATTTGTCGCCGTTGGCATGGTATTGAAAAACTATTGGAACCCCAATTCATTGCTGTTCAACCCGACGAATCAACCGGGGGCCAGTCAGGATCATCCGTTTGCCATCACCACTATGGTACTTCCCGGACCGGGTCAACAAAAGAATGACCAGCAAAGCCAGGCATCAGCATCGTCCGGTCAGCAGGCCTCAGGAACAACCAGCCGCCTTAAAAGATTTTTCGCCAAGTTCCTGCCTAACCGCAGCGACGGTGATGGAAACCCCGAACAACACCAACATACTTACGGTTTAAATTGTTACGCCGATTCCTGCAATGGCGTTTGTCGATTCCGACCACCCTCCGATAGCGAAAGGCTAGATGAAGCAGATGAGACAGATGACACAGATGAAAAGTGCATTATATGTTTTGAACCCCTTCAAAAAGAGATGACTGTGGTTCTTCACTGTTGTTCGATTAAAATTAGCACAAAGTGTTTAAGGAGATTAGCGCCAACGAGAGGCTGCCCACTTTGCAGAAGAGATCTGCGTTCATTATTACAACCAGAGGATTTTCCAGTAAGCGCAGAGGCACAGCAGGACTTATCAGATTCTTATAACGAGCCCCCGGGTGCCACTGCCTCACAAACAGCCTCCTTCGTTATCCCTCCTGACTACGTTGAAGGCCTTGAACAACACCAACATACTGTCGGTTTAGATGGTTACGTCGATTCTGCTAATACCGCTTGTCGATTCCAAACACCATCCGATAGCGAAAGGCTGGCTGAAGCAGATGAAGCAGGCGAGGAGTGCCCTATATGTTTTAGCCCGCTTAAAAAAGAGACGACTGTTGCTGTTCCCTGTTGTTCAAAAAAAATTGACTCAGACTGTTTAAGAAGATTGCCAACGAGTAGCTGCCCATTTTGCAGAGCAGATTTGTTTTTTCTGGCTGAAACACCGGATTTTTCTCTAAGTGAAGCACGTGAGACTTGCCCTATATGCCTTGAAATGCTTGGCGATGATACGATTGTTACTCCCTGTTGTTCGCAAAGAATGGACAGATATTGTCTACTGAACGCTTTAGTATGTTCGGGATGCTGCCCGCTGTGCAGAACAGGCATTTCTTCAGTATTACAATCATTAGGTTTTGCAACAGGCGCAGAGGCACGGCCGAGCTTAACAGTTTCTTTTAGCGAGCCCCAAGGTGACATTCTCTCACAAACGGTCTCTTCCGATATGACTGCGAGGGCAAGCGTGCTGGTCTGTGACGTGCCCGTATTCCGCGGTCGCTGCCTGAAGTCCTTTAAAAATTCCCGAGCCCTGTTGCATCACAAAGCAAAAATACACGACGGGCACTCGATCTGTGATGAAATAGTGATCGGGCAGGATGGCCAGCAGCGACTATGTGGGGCGATCTGCAAAAATCGCCCAGCCCTGATAGCTCACAAAAAGGGATACCACGGACGGCGATGAACCTGTGATGTGACCGTGCCCGGGTGACTGCCAGCCCGGTCACTGATCTGACACCCGTCCTCTCAGGAAATTATGTCCGGCGCACACTTTGATTTTTAACTGAGTTTTCTAATTGAAGTTCTTTGATAGAGGTTCTTTAACAGAAGGTCTTTTAAAGAAACATCCACTGATCTTGTCATTGGTCTACTCTGCACGTACAGAAAAGATGTATGTACGTAATGATGGAAAAAACACTTTCTACGATGTTTCTTTTTCTGCTGCTCCCGTTGTCTGTGATTTGCCAGGCCGAAATTGTGACAAGACGTTTTGTTGTCGAGCTGTTACAGAATCAGGATACAGCTTCTCCGGACCAGGTCTTTTCTACAAAGCGTGACCTGAATACATTGTCAGGCAGCTCATTAGACATCGACAACACAAACGACTTTACAGGCCCTGATTTTCCGGCTGATGACAATCTACATGGATTTAATGGTTACGGATTAGCAACAACCTTTATTAAGTCGATTTCGTGGCAATTGCTTTATGCCACTCCCCTGCTGGTTGCTTACGAACTGGCTCTGACCACCCATGAAGCCCCCCCGGGCTCCAAACCTTATTCGTGGCTACCTGGAGAAGCATTGATTGCCGTTGGCTGGCTTTTGAAAAGCTATTGGAACCCCAATTCATTGCTGTTTAGCCCGATGGATCAACCGGAGGGAAGTCAGGATCATCCGTTTGCGATCACCACTTCGGGGCTCAGCGAACAGGGTGAACAAGATAATGGTCCACCAAACCAGCCACCTGCATCATCCGATCAGCAGGCTTCAGGAACAACCACACAGTCTACAGGTTTTTTCACCAACCCTCTAAATTACGGCTCTGACGACGGTAACGAAGACCCTCAACAACAGCAGCATACTTTTGCTTTAAACTGTTTCGTCCATCCCTGTCATGGCGTTTGTCGATTCCGACCACCCTCCGCTAGCGGAGGGCTGGATGAAGCAGATGAGGAGTGCCCTATATGCACTGAAATGTTTAGAAATGGGATTGTTACTCCCTGTTGTTCGAAGAGAATTGACACGCATTGTTTACGAAGGGCGTTTCTTAGCACTCCGGGATCGTCAACGAAAACCTGCCCATTTTGCAGGGAAGACCTGTCTTGGTTAGCACAATCACCGGCCTTTTCAGTAAGCGAAGAGGCACAGCAGGGCTTGGCAGATCCTTTTCACGAGCCCCCAGGTAACAGCTCTTCACAAACGGACCCTTTCGTTTTTGCTAGCGGGCAAAGAATCTGTGAGGCGCCCATAATGGGCGAGGATGGTCAGATTCGGCCATGCGGGGTGCTCTGCCCAAGTGCTAAAGACCTGAGCTATCACAATTTCATAATGCACACCAAACAACGAATCTGTGGAGAAACAGCAACCGGCGTGAATGGCTGGGAGCGGCAATGCAAAAGGGTCTTCAGGAATTCAAAAGCCCTGGCGAAACACAAAGCAAAATACCACAGAGAGCGACGAGCCAGTGACGTGAGATCGCAATATGAGAACCTCTGAGTTGGAGCCAACGCAACAACAGGCTACCATAGAGTTTTGTCTGAAAGGTTCTGATGGCCAAAGCAAAATCCAGAAAAGCCTACGTCTGCACCGAGTGCGGCAGTGAGTCCTCAAAGTGGCAGGGGCAATGCCCGGATTGTAAAGCCTGGAATACGTTCAAAGAAGTCAACCTGGGCCCTGCGGCTTCCCCTTCTATCGGTGCTACTAATAAATCCGGCTTTGCAGGCACACTCAGCGGCCTTCAAACCCTCAGTGATGTGGATGTTGCTGAAGCGCCCAGATTCAGCAGCGGCACGTCAGAGTTTGACCGGGTACTGGGTGGTGGGTTTGTCAAAGGCAGTGCCGTCCTGATTGGTGGCCATCCGGGGGCTGGCAAGAGCACCATTTTGCTCCAGGTATTGTGCCATGTCGCCGAGAGCATGAATGCCCTCTATGTTTCCGGTGAGGAATCGCTGCAACAGATTGCAGCCCGGGCCAAGCGCCTCGACCTGCCTACTGATCGCCTGAGGATGCTGGCAGAGACTTCAGCCGAGAACATTGTCGCTGTCGCCGAACAGGAGAAGCCGGGTGTTATAGTGATTGACTCTATCCAGGTGATGTATATGAATGGCGTGGATGCTGCTCCCGGAGGCGTCGCCCAGGTCAGGGAGTCCGCTGCCTTCCTTACCCGCTTTGCCAAGCAGACGGGCACTGTCTTGTTGTTGGTCGGTCATGTAACCAAGGATAATTCTCTGGCAGGCCCCATGACCCTGTCCCATATTATTGATACCCAGATCATGCTTGGAAATACCGATGATTCACGCTTCAGGGTTATGCGGGCTACCAAGAACCGATTTGGTCAGGTGAATGAGCTGGGCATTTTTGCCATGACGGAAAGGGGAATGAAAGAAGTCAAAAACCCTTCGGCCATTTTCCTGTCCCGGGCACCCGAGCCAACCTCAGGCAGCATTATCAATGTTCTGTGGGAAGGTACTCGCCCTCTGTTGGTGGAAATTCAGGCCCTGGTTGTGGACTCGCAACTAGGAAATCCGAGACGTGTAACCGTAGGACTGGATCAAAACAGGCTGGCCATGCTGCTGGCAATACTGACTCGACACGGTGGCATTTTTACCAGTGATCAGGACGTTTTTCTCAACGTGGTCGGGGGTGTTAAAGTCACGGAAACCAGTGCCGATCTGGCCGGTTTGCTGGCGGTTGTTTCCAGTCTGCGCGACAGTGCCCTACCCCAGGATCTTTTTGCCTTTGGGGAAGTGGGCCTTGCCGGTGAGATCAGGCCTGTTGCCAACGGCCAGGAACGCCTGACAGAAGCGGCCAAACATGGCTTCAGAAGAGCCATTGTCCCGGCGGCAAACGCTCCCAGAAAACCCATTGAAGGGTTAACCGTCGTCGGTGTGCACAAATTGTCTGAGGCACTGGAGGCTATCTGAATTATTCGGGTCAACATTGATCCTGTTATACTTTGCGACGAAAATGTTTGAAATCAGGTTAGAAGATGCTCAAAGGTCTATACGGTGTAACCGACAGCCAGCTTCTCCCCGACGATCGTATTCTGATGGAAGCGGTTGAACAGGCTTTGATGGGAGGCATGAAAGTACTTCAGTACCGAGACAAGAGTCTGGATCGTGAAAAGAGGCTCCGTCAGGCCAGCACACTGCGAGTACTCTGCCACAATTACGGTGCGCTGTTTATTATCAATGATGACATTGAACTGGCTGCCGAATCGGAAGCAGATGGCGTACACTTGGGACAACAGGATGAATCCGTAGACTCCGCCCGGAAAAGGCTTGGGGATTACGCTATTATCGGTGTCAGCTGCGAAGGCTCTCTCGATCTGGCTCACACGGCTGTTGAGGAGGGCGCCAATTACATTGCCTTCGGACGTTTTTTCCCCTCACGCACCAAGCCAGACGCCAAACCTGCTGAGCTGTCACTTTTGCCATCTGCCAAAGAGGTCTTTAAAGTCCCTGTTGTAGCTATTGGAGGAATTACCGTGGATAATGCCCCGCAGCTTATTGAAGCGGGTACTGATATGGTGGCAGTGGTTCATAATCTCTTTGCTTCCGCGGATATCCGGACTCGTGCCCGCAGTTTTACTGAATTGTTTAATCAGGAATAGATCATGTCCCTTCCCCATGAGCGCTCCAGCACTCTGTTTACTGAAGCCCAGGCTGTCATTCCGGGGGGTGTGAACTCACCGGTCAGAGCGTTCAAAGGTGTGGGTGGCGAGCCAATCTTCTTCAAAAGCGCCAAAGGGGCCTATGTGCAGGATGTTGATGGCAACCACCTGATTGATTACGTGGGCTCTTGGGGTCCGATGATTCTCGGACATAACCATCCGGATGTTGTCAGCGCCGTTCGCGATCAGTCACTGGATGGACTGAGCTTTGGTGCGCCCACGGCCCTGGAGACCGAACTGGCTTTGAAAGTTCGCGAAATCTTTCCCTCCATGGAACTGCTCAGAATGGTCAACTCAGGCACCGAGGCCACCATGAGTGCTATTCGTCTGGCCCGGGGCTTTACCGGCCGGGACAAGATTGTGAAGTTTGAAGGCAACTACCATGGTCACTCTGACTCACTGCTGGTAAAGGCTGGCTCTGGCGCACTGACTCTGGGGGTTCCAAGCTCTCCTGGCGTCCCTGAAGCGCTGGCAGAAAGTACTATTACTCTGACGTACAACGACCTGAATTCTGTTAAACAGGCCTTTGCAGAAGTAGGCAGTGAAGTCGCCTGCATTATCGTTGAGCCAGTGGCCGGCAACATGAACTGTATTCCCCCCGTCAAAGGTTTTCTTGAAGGTCTGAGAGCAGTGTGCGATGAGCACGGTGCCCTTCTGATCTTTGACGAAGTCATGACCGGATTCCGTGTTGCCCTTGGTGGCGCCCAGGCTCACTATGACGTTAGGCCGGACCTGACAACACTGGGTAAAATCATCGGTGGCGGTCTGCCGGTTGGTGCGTTTGGTGGCCGAAAAAAGGTCATGGAGCACCTGGCTCCGCTGGGGCCGGTTTATCAGGCCGGGACCCTCTCTGGTAACCCGTTGGCTATGGCCGCAGGTCTGGCGACACTGAGAAACCTGAGCCGTCCCGGCTTCCATGCAGAACTCACTGAAAAAGCAACCAGCTTACTGACAGGCCTCAGGGAAAAAGCTTCAGAACACGGTATTGCCCTGCACACCTCTCAAGTCGGAGGCATGTTCGGTTTATTCTTCACTGACCAGCCCAGCGTCAACCGCTTTGACCAGGTCATGGCCTGCGATGGAGCGCTCTACGGTCGCTTCTTTCATGCCATGCTGGATGAGGGAATCTATCTGGCTCCTTCTGCGTTCGAAGCCGGTTTTATATCCGAAGCCCACGGTGATCCGGAGATTCAGAAAACCATTGAGGCAGCGGGCCGCGCTTTCAGAAACTGTCAATAAGGTAATCAATTGACCGTGAAAAATAGTTTGCTGCGTCGTGTTTCATGCATGCTTTATTCATGTTTTGGGATGACGCAAAGTAGTTTTCTTCGCTCACGGCTGTTTTCACTATGAGTTCACTGGCTCTTTCGGATGCGGTGCTGGCCGCTGCCAGCACCTTTGCGGTCTTCCTGCTTTGTCAGCAACAGGCATTTGCCGAGATTCACAGAACGGCGACCAAGGGTGCTCTTCTGGGGTTCCTCCTGGTCGCTCTTGCCTCGGCAGCAGGCACCCTGAAGTATGGGTTTTCAGAGATCTGGACCGGCGCCTATCTCTTTCTGAATAATGCTGCCACTTACCTCTCTCCCCCTCTGGTCGGTACGGCGATCGCTCTGCTTCTGTCTAACAGGGAATGGAGTAAACCGGCCTGGGGAAGGATGATCATCGGGCTCTGTCTGGCTTATGAAATAACCCGCTGGTACGGAATTGAAACACTCTACAGGGATGCCCTGCTGGCTGTCAGTCTGCTCATAGCCCTGTACAGTGTCCTCAGAGCCCAGATAGAACCCGGCCCCAAAGGTCTGCTGCTCATTGCCTTCACCAGTTTTTTTATTGGCGGTCTGGTCATTGGCAATCAGGGTACCTTGGGAGGATACCTCAGGCTTAACCTGTTCCGCTATATGATTGCCCTGGGAAGTCTCCTGCTGTCAACCGGTTTGTTTATGCTATTGAAAAACCAGAACCGGACTTTCGAACAGGCAGACACACATCAGGAATGAACAACCACTTTCGCCTGACGGACCAGAAGGTGGCGGGCGCAACCAACGCGTGGGTGCAAACCCTGAGGCTCACGCTGGAGGCAAAGGGAATAGTCTGACGTTATTGCCCTTGGCTTCAGACACCTTGGCTGCCCCTTCTTTTTCAACTTCGTCAATACGGATAATAGACGACAGAGGAATATAACTCCGCTTCACGCCTTCGAAAGTGCTCTTGAGTTTCTCTTCACTGGGGTCGACCAACAACTGGCTGCGCTCACCAAAGGCAAACTCTTCAACTTCAATAAACCCCCAGAGTTCACTCTGGAAAATCTGCCGGGCATAAACTTCAAAGACTTCAGATTCGTTCTGAAAAATAACGCGAAAAACCTGAGATTTCGACATTGACTCCAAACACCTGTGACGCCGGAAAACCTTAATGAAAAACGTTCATTTCCAGAGGCAACCAGGGACTGGTTCTAACGCCTATGGTGTTTTCGGGCATGTAATAACAAAAGGCGGCTAGCATAACACAGACTGGTCGGCCATGAGCCAAAAACAGGGAGTTCATTGGACTTTAGTAATTTTTCAATATCTAAACTATATTTCACGATGGGCTGGTTATGAACATGGTTTAGATTCGGTATGTTTACGGTACGGCAAGTTTCGGGCCCGGTCTTCTTTTTAGCTAATTCTGGTGAACTTAAGCCTCTTGAGTCAGGCATGTCGATTTCTGAAAACGCGCTAATTTCCAGCCCCAATGGACATTATGTCATTCTTCAGGGGGATTCAGGATCCCCAATCTCTGTTTCAGTGAAAGACCTTCAGTCTCTGGCCAGTATCTTGTTGAATAATGCTGCTGACTCTGAGGGAGACAATACCTATTCAGCTAGTGATTTATCTGAAGACAGCCTGAATGAAGCAGTAAAGGAAACTAAAACTGTTGTAGCCCACAAGGTCTTGCATTTTATTAAATTTGAAGATGGGCATCATAAGCCAGCGGCTGTTGTAGAACGCGACAACCTTGAAGTAGATGTCTCAAAAGGGCAAGCAATTGCCGGAGACTGGCCTACACACGACTACAGTGGTGTTTTAAATACAGATTCAGGGTCAGCTTCGCCATTTGATGAGAAATCTGTTTCAAGTTCACTAAATGGGATCGCTGCTCCGCAAGTGACAGAAGCAACATCAGAGTTATCAGGGAGGGTTGCTTCGAACGATTTACCCCTGACGATTGTCGGTAGTTTTGTTAATCAGGTATACGAAGATTCGCAGATCAGTGCTCACGGGCAATTTGATTTAAAGGGTGGGGAAGGCACTTTTCCCAGACAAACTTATCAGGGGAAATATGGTGTTCTGACTATTGAGGCAAATGGCGTATGGGGCTATACGCTGGATAACAGCGCATCCAATGTTCAGGGGCTTAAGGACGGACAGCGTGTATCTGAGCATTTTGTCGTATATGCTCAAAATGCAGATGGCGTTGATTTCTCCCATGCTTTTACTGTTAATGTTCAGGGTACTAACGATCTGCCAGTGGTAAATGGCGGGCATGTTGGCAAATCAATTGAAGGTGCCAGCCAGCCGACCACTGGAAGAATGACCTCCACCGATGTTGATGCGGGCGACACTGCAACCTACTCCACCACGGTGAAAGTGCCAGGGTTTACGTTAAGTGCCGATGGCACCTATTCTTTCGATCCGACCCATCCGGCCTACAATGGTCTTGCTCAAGGCGACACGCAAAGAATCGTGATCCCGGTCACGGTGACTGACGGTAGTGGCGGTTCTGATACTAAAGCTTTAGTGATGACAGTCAGCGGTACTAACGACGCCCCTGTGCTTGATCAGATACAGACGCAAAGTGCTACTGAATATGGTCGTCAACTGAAGGGCCAGATTACTTCACAAGACCCGGACGCCCACGCAACAGCCACATACTCAATCGCTTCTCCGGTTGGTGGCTTTGCGCTCAACCGTGATGGTCATTATATCTTCGATCCGGGCCACACCGCGTATCAACACCTTGCCGCCGGTCAGGATAAAACAGTGACTATCCCCATTACGGTCACTGATCAACACGGAGCCACCGACACGCAAAATCTGGTGATTATCGTACATGGTCAATCCCGTTCGGCAGTGATCATCGGAACAGACTCCGGTAGCGTCACTGAGGACGCTTCATTACAAGTCACTGGTAGC
>NZ_JAHHPN010000615.1:0-4755 GCF_024606325.1 Endozoicomonas sp. ONNA1 | reverse complement strand
AGCGGAGTCAGGCGACCAGTGTGCCGGAGTTGCTCAGCAAAACACCGGGTATGCAGCTTGCAACAAATGGTGGTGCAGGCAGCCTATCCAGTATTTATCTCAGGGGTACAAATACCGCTCAAACACTGGTTCTGGTCGATGGACAGAAGATCAACTCAGTTAATTTGGGTGTCCCTCCCATCCAATATCTCGACCCGGAAGATATCGAAAGAATTGAAATTGTCCGAGGCCCTCGCTCCAGCCTTTACGGCGCGGATGCAGTGGGCGGGGTGATTCAGATTTTCACTCGCAAAGGAGAAGGGAAGCCTCATCTGAAGATCAAAGCGGCTGGGGGCAGTCGTAATACAGGGGAGTATGGTATTAGCTTGAATGGAAAGTCTGACGGTCTCCGTTACAATCTCGGCATGAATATCTACGAGACAGGCGGTTACAACTTCACGATTCCTAAAGAGAATGGTGATGAAGATGATGCTTATCGAAACAAGTCAGCATTTGGCAGTATTTCCCACCTGTTTTCCGACAACCTGGAGGTCGGTATAGCTTTTTCACACTCCGAAGGAAAATCTGAATACGACAATAATCCATCATATCCATCAAGTATGACTCAACCTTTTAACTTGTTCCGGGTAACGAATGCAAGCAGCTTCGCTAATCTTACCGTTAATGAGATTTGGAGTTCAGGCATTAATCTGGGCTATGCAGAAGAACACACGCAAGGTAAGACAGAGAGCTACAGCACAGGTGCGACATCAGACAGTTACTGGAGTGAGAGCGAGCGTTTTTCAACCAGTTGGAAGAATGATATTGCCTGGCATGAAAACCATTTGCTGACAGCAGGCATTGATTATTCTGATGAAAGATACGATGGCAGTACTGCTTATCTGGAAGATTCAAGATACAACGCAGGCGTTTTTGTTCAAAACCATTCCTCATTCGGTAACCAGGACGTTCAGGTAGCTCTTAGAAGAGACAAGAATGAGGCGTATGGATATAACACAACCGGTAGTGCTTCCTACGGTTTGGCTCTGTCCAATGAGATGAGTTTCACGGCTTCCTATGGCACTGCCTTCAGAGCTCCAACATTTGGTGACCTTTACTACCCTGGCTATGATAACCCCAATTTGAAACCTGAGAAGTCTGAGAACTTAGAAGTGGGTTTGAAAGGTGTTCTGGCTGTTGCTGACTGGTCAGTTTCTCTTTACCAGAACAACATGGAAGATATGATTGCTACAGACAGCACCTACACGCCCATTAATATTGATCAGGCTCGCATCAGAGGGATTGAACTGACAGTCAAGACCCGCGCTATGGGTTGGGATGTCAATTCCAGCGTTTCTTTCCTTAATCCGGAAAACCGTTCTGGAGTGAATAAGGGTAAGGTTCTACTTTATAGAGCTAAAGAGCTCTTTACCCTGGACTTTGACAAGCAGTTCAATCAATTGGGCCTGGGTGCTACTTTCCGTGCGCAAGGCAAGTCTTATGCTAATGCGGCCAATACGACAGAAGTTGCAGGTTTCGGAACAGTTGATTTGCGCATGAGCTATAGACTGACTTCTGAGGTGAAGACAGGATTGAAAGTGGTGAATCTTTTCGATAAAGAGTATCAGCCGGTTAATGGCTACAGGGGCGAGCCACTGGGGGCATTTGTCACTCTGACCTGGACTCCCGAATTGTAAGTCTTCTCTCGTACGACTAACGTCTGTCATGTGTTAAGTAAGCTCTCACTCTCTTATCCCGGAGTGAGAGCTTTTCTACAAGGTAGTCAATATGACACTCAAAAAATCCAAAGACATCCGCGAGCTCTGCTACCCCTTTATCTACGAGCGTTCGCCTTTGTGTGATCACGAAATTATTACGGATGAGCTTTGTACGACACTGGGTGGAGCCATCTATGAGCTTGAAGGTGATGAACGATTCAGGGATATCTACGATTTTCTCTGTGAGCTGCAACCGAAAATTTTTCATCTCAATGCTTCTATCCGGGGAAAACAAGCCATATTTGAAGAGCAAATAGAATGGCTTGCGGGGTATTTTGATCGTTATCAGCAAGAGATCGCCGGGCGAATAAAGGGTTTTGTCTTGCCCCGCGGACCACGACCCGTTCAGTTACTTCACTCCTGTCGTTCTCTCAGTAAAAAAGCGATCAGAGCTATGGTCTTGGTGGATGCTGAAGGCATAGAAGTTCCAGATGTTCTGCATCGCTTTGCCAACATGCTTTGCAATCTGTTTTTCAGATTAACGGTGGTGATCAATGGACGACTGGGGATCATGGAGCCTGAGTATGTGAGCAAGAGTTATAAGTCCAAGTCACCTTCAAAGTTAAAGCAAGAGTCTGCGAAAAAGGTTGTGTAATCAGGAAAGTTCGATTTAGGATAGAAATAAGGCTCAATATAATAATAAAAATAGGAGGCCATGATGAGAAAGGGACCTTTTTTTCACTGTTTTTTTCGCTCACAGTTGTCTTTTCACTCATGGCCATTCAGACGTTCATTTTCAGAGTAAGGCAGGTTTTTTCAAGTCGTGAAATCAACCTGCCATCGTGAAATTTTAATATAAACTTATCACTGAGGTGACCGATAAAGGTTTATTCCCACAAATAAAAAGATGGAGGAGCAAGGATGCTTCTTGTTGTTGCTGTTGCCTGCCTGATTGTTGCTGTTACTGCTATTCTTTCGATCATTGAATCTGCCATCATTTACGTTGATGACCTCAGGCTAGCCACTATTCTCAGAAAAAAACCGGTGAACAAGGCTGATATTAAATACGTTATCAAGAACAAGGAGGCCCACTTATCCTCCATGGTCATGTTGATCACGCTAATCAGCATTGCCGGAAGCTCGATGATAGGAGCCATTGCTGCCAAACATTTTAATGACACCGGTTTGGCCATCTTTACTGCTCTTCTGACCTACTGCATGTTGGTATTTGCCAAAATTTTGCCGAAACTCTTTGCGGTTCAGATGGCAGAGCCTGTACTCAATCATTCTGCCCGCTTCGTAAGAATTATTTGTTTCCTGCTTCGACCAATGCTCAAGATGACGTTGGTCTGGGCCAGGCTGTTCAGGTTCGAGAACACACAGGAGCCCAGCCGGGACGAGTTGAAAGGCATCATCCGTCACTTTAATAAGTCCGGTGTGATAGAGCGTGAAGAGCGTAAAATGGCAGAACTGGCTCTGAAAATGAACCAGAAGACTCTGGCAGCCTTGACTACGGAGAATGGTCCTATGGTTTGGTTGGCCTCCGACTCAAAGGTGCAGGATATTCAAGCCTTTATCTGCGAACATTCCTACAAACGTTATCTGGTTGTATGTGATGGTGCGGTAGTGGGGATCGTACACTACCGTCATATAACCAGTTGTCTGGTTAATGGCCGTGCCGATAAAACGGTCGGAGAATTGGCCAGGCAGGTTGTTTTCCTGGAGGAGCAGAGTACTTTGCTGGATGCCGTAAAGGCTTTTGGAAAAGCCAGAGCTTCTGTCGCACTTCTTGCCGGACGGAATCCGGAACAGACCCGAATGATCACTGCCAAGCAAGTTTATCAGGCCATTCTACAGGCTTCCTGAGCCTGTAGAACCCCGCAACCTCTTCCTTGCCACATCCCTTGAAACCCTCGCCAAGTGAAAACCAATTGATAGTTTTAATGCATTAAATATTTATTTCCTCGCTCTGAAACTATTTAATTTGCCTGCCGTATATAGAGTCAAAAGGACAATGATTTTTTTCGAGGCTCAGAGAGGAAAAGTGCATGACCAAGGCAAATCGCTTATCTTTAGCTACAGGCATATGGGGCAGTTTAATCGTAGCACTGACATTGATGTTTTCGGTGCAGGTTATGGCCAAAGACGAGATCTATACCGGGCTTTTCAGCGATAAGGCTGTCAGCGGCTATGACCCCGTGGCTTACTTTACTGAAGGCCAGCCGGTAAAAGGTTCGGATAAATTTACTACTCGTTATAAGGGTGCTAACTGGTACTTCAAGAGTGAAGAGCATAAAAAGCTGTTTTTGGATAACCCGGAAAAGTATGCCCCACAGTACGGCGGCTATTGCGCCTGGGCTGTAGCTCATGGTAATACTGCCAGTGCTGATCCCAATCAGTGGACCATCGAAGATGGCAAGCTTTACCTGAATTACAATGGGTCTGTTCAGAAGAAATGGCTCAAGGATAAGAAAAACCTGATCATTGAAGCTGATGATAACTGGCCGAAAGTGATCAATTAAACCCACTGGTTTCTTATCAAACCCTGAGTAAAGTCCGGTTCACTGGTGCTCTGTGACTTTGCTCATCTACCTCATAGATACGTTGAGTTAAATCACTTTCAACCCGGTGACCTGATTTCTTGCTCTTTGAGAAATGGAATTGATCTCATGAAAAAGCGCGTTATACACATTTTTAGCTGGTTAACTGTCCTCTGGATAGCCAAGGTTTTTCTGTTCTCCCTGCCTTACAAGTTCAGTGGGCACCCGGATACTCAGCATATCTTTGGAACCATCGGTCAATGGATGCAGGGAGTTTTTGGTGCCTCCGTGGGTGAATGGTTCAGCAGTTATGGTGCCATTGCCGTAGGACTTGCAGAATTATCCGTCAGTTTACTGCTGTTCCTGCCTGTCATACTGTTTATTAACAATAAGTTGAGTACTCATGAAAGCAAGATCAGCCAGAGTCTGATTCACAGTTTGGGTGGACTGGCAGCCTCCGGTATCATGGCGGGAGCTGTCTTCTTCCACCTTGCTACACCCCTGGGAATTGAGGTATT
>NZ_JAHHPN010000614.1:0-2011 GCF_024606325.1 Endozoicomonas sp. ONNA1 | reverse complement strand
GCCCAAAGACATTCCCTTTAGCTGTGAAATTCTCAAAAGTATATCGTAGGGCTAACAATAATTTTTCTGCTGAAAGAATTATACGTTTTTATGAAGTTCATGAGACTCTGAAAGTGGATATTGCCAGAGAACTCTTTAGAATGAGATCCTTTTATAAAGTTGTACGGCTGTTCTCTAAAGAAAGATATGATGAAATCCAGCATAAATACGGCTTGCCTATAGTTGAATTGATAGGTGACTCATATCATGCACTTAGAAATTTTGATCGAGCTTTGGGGTATTATGAATATATTATAAATACTCATAAAGCGGCTAAATCATCAAGAATAAAATCTGCTGAATGCTATTATCATTGCGGCAATTTTGAAATGAGCTTATTCAGATTGAAGCAATATATAATACGTAACGGTATCAACCCACGAAGTAGAATGTTATATGGCAATTTAGTTAGCAATAAGGCAAAAAAACAATATAAGAAAAAACTATTTCTAGAAAAAAAGTATGGCCTTAAAATCAACTACAAACTAGAAATCATTTAAAATGGACTCATTTTCAATAAACCCTAAAGTTGTTGAAGAAAACATCAGTCGTATTGAACAAGAGTTTAACGTAAAAAACATAAGATTTAATAACTGGCATGTCTGGAACGCTGTAAAGTGCTTATTAGCAGGCCTTCACCTATGGTCTTTTGATAGTGCCGGGCTATTGGCTTCTGCCAATAGAAAAACTTACTCTGTTTTTAATAGAGATACCTCGTTCCGTCAAAACAAACTTTTCGCAAAAGAGGTTGGAGATAATTTGCTATTGGCGAAAGAAAAGCATTGCCTTAATAATAAGTATGACATTGTTTTTCTTGAAGCTCTTGACTCATTAATTTTGAACGAGAACGGTTCTTCAGAAAATAGAATTTTTCAGCCTATTCAAGATGAAATGTCAGAGTTTTCACAGTTGAGCATTCTTCCATTTGATAACAGCTTTAGAAAAATCAAATTTGAAAGAGATGTACTGTACTACAAGAAACCGATTGATAAATTTATACCCAATAATTTTAAAGAACGTAATATAAGAGGACTGAAAGAACTCTTCTTCTTCATTCGAAAGAACAAATTATTATGCCCATTCAGTTATGATTATGTTGACAGATGGATTAAATCTATCTTTATAAGATCAGATAATTTCATAGATATTTTATCTAACATCTCACCCAAGCTTCTCATGTTAACCAGCTTTTACTCTTCTGAACGCCTGGCTGCGGTTATTGCCTGCAAACAGCTGGGAATAAAAACGGCAGAAGTACAACATGGGATTCTGGGGCCAAACTTTCATAACTTGAAACAATTTGATCATCAAAAGGATATCTTGCCAGATAGTTTTTGGGTCTGGGGTGAGACTTCAAGAAAATACATAAAGCCAGTAAAAGACGATTTAGCACCAGAAGTGCTGGTGGGAGGGAAGTTAGACTTATTTTCCTATAAGAATGGAAGCAATAGAGAAGGTAAAAAGATCAAGAATATTGTATTTATTGAGCAATATACTCACAACCATACAAAATCAATGATAACCAAGGCGGTTAACACGATAATTGACAATAATCTTCAGGATAAATTTCAGATCTCTTTGAGACTGCATCCTCGAAGTCATCATTTGATAGAAAAATATAAAGACCATTTTTCTAGTTATACTTTTTTTGATATACAAGAAACCACCTCAAAAAATATATACGAACTCTTAAATCAGGCTTATGCGGTAGTTGTTGAAAGTTCTACAGTGGCATATGAAGCCAGTTTTTTCGGATGTAAAGTTCTGACCTATGGCGAAAATGCCAAGGAATATTTTTCAGAAGCAATCAGCAAAAAGTTATTCCATTATATCGATGATTACAAAAAGACTGTCGAATACATTGTTAACATGCCTGAGATGGCAAGCGATGGAGACAATGACTTTTTTGTCAATTGCAAAGGGCAGTCAGATTACAATCTGAATAAACTAAAAGAATACATAATTTGATTAT
>NZ_JAHHPN010000613.1:0-2201 GCF_024606325.1 Endozoicomonas sp. ONNA1 | reverse complement strand
CAGCTCAGGGCTGAAGGTTGCACTAAGGTTATCACCACCAGACTCCACCAGAACCATTTCCAGGCCTGGATGTCTCTGGCAAAGCTCATCAACTGCTGCCAGATTCATAGACGCATCTTCACGAATCGCCGTATGGGGACAGCCACCGGTTTCAACACCAATGATACGATCTTCATCCAGCGCTTCATTGCGAATCAGAAACTGTGCGTCTTCTTTCGTATAAATATCATTGGTCACCACTGCCAGGTTGTAGTGCTGCCGCATGGAAGCACAAAGTTTGGTGAGCAGTGCTGTTTTACCGGACCCTACCGGACCACCGACACCCACCCGAAGGGTCTGAGGCTGCTTGCTTGTCATATTGCTTCTTCCTAAGATCTGAACAATCTTGAATACTGGTGCTCGTGCCAGCTGCTGGCCATGGCGTAATGCACCAGATTATTACCCAATTTGTGATCATGAATCGTTTTAGCGCTCTCGATCACAGTGCCAATTTCACTGGCCAGATGTTGCAAAATTTTCTGGGCATCGGTCTGCCCCAAAGGCACCGCCTTGGTAGCCGCTGTCACCTGGTTTTCGCACCATGACCACAACAGTCCGATAGCGGCAGTATCTTTCTTCATGCCGTGGCATAAACTGGATAATGCAAACATAGCTGCTTGAGTGGGCATCTCCAGCCAGTCCGCCCTGGACTCTTCAGGGAATAAAGACGTCAGCCAGATTTTGAATGCCTTGCCTACCTGACAGTCTTCATCATAAAGTTCGCGAGTTTCCCGAAAGGCGAGCAATTGACGATTCCAGTGCTCAACTGAAGGCCTGTCATCAGACTGAAAAGCGTCGTATAGTCGGAAGAACACCGGAACATCCAGACGGCCCATTCCCTCCGTTAGTAGCTGGGAGATCCAATGGCAGGTGGACTCACGATCAAAACACCATTGTCGCTCAATCGCTGTTTCCAAACCCTGAGAATAAGCGAAGGCTCCAACAGGCAGGGCTGGACTGGACAGATGCAAAAGCCCAAGTAATGCCTCAGTGTTCATGGCTTTCCATCCGCTCATAGCTTTCCACCCGCTCATGGCTGTGCTCACCATGGTGATGATGACCATGACCTTTGGCATAAGCACCGTTTTCGGGCTCAAAAGGAGCCTCTGTGTGGTCTACAGTCAGCCCGAGTAACATCACCATTTCATCCAGAACGTGATCTTTCTGGAATCGAAGCCAGTTATTGCCCACCTGCAAGGGGACATGACGATTACCGAGGTGATAGCATGCTCTGGCAAACGTCACGGCATCCTCACAGTAGGCTGTTGTGACTTCTTCATCACTGGCGCGCACCAACACGACTTCACCAGTGTCTGCCTGAAGCAGAGTGCCGCCTCTTAAAACATCGCCCCGCTCAATGAATATTCCTGCTTCTCTCCCGCTCAGGGTGGTCGCTTTCAAACGACCTCTCTTGCGCTCATCAAATGGCAGCAATAGCTCGTCATTGTGCTGAACATCAGTTTCCTGCAAGCGCCTGGTTAACTTCAGCATTTCTTATTTTCCTTTGTCTTGATTTGTTTTGAGCCATTGACAGTAAAAGTCTTTGCGCTCGAAAAAGGCTCACAAAAAAAGCTCTTAAAGATATTCCTAAAAAAGAAAGTAGCGCTGAGCCAGAGGAACGACTTTGGCTGGTTCACATACCAGCAGCTCGCCATCGGCACGCACTTCGTACGTCTCCGGATTAACCTCCATATGGGGCTGCCAAGTGTTCAACAGCATATCTTTCTTGCGAATAGTTCGGGTATTTTTTACCGCAGACAGGCTGTGGATAGTCTGCCCATGAATATTGGTTTTCTTGGCAAAGGCAACGCCAGCATCCCCGCAGCACTGGAAGAACAGGTTCTGGCGGGAGCCATGGGGCTCAAGCTTCACGAAGACTGGGGAACCACTCCCGCTTCTATCGATTGTTGCCTGGGCGTTGCAGAGAAGTACGACATTCAAGTCGCTATTCACACCGATACCTTGAATGAATCGGGCTTTGTTGAAGATACTATTGCCGCATTCAAGGGAAGAGTTATCCACACCTACCATACCGAAGGTGCCGGTGGTGGACATGCTCCCGATATTATCAAGGCCTGTGGTGAAGACTTTGTTCTACCGTCGTCTACAAACCCTACTCGTCCATACACCATCAACACGGTTGATGAACATCTGGATATGCT